>JAJLKJ010000080.1:0-6814 GCA_033839185.1 Gammaproteobacteria bacterium | reverse complement strand
GTGTGAGGCGTGAGGTGAGAGGTCTCGCGACTCTCCCCTCACCCCTCACCCCTCACCCCTCACCCCTCACCCCTCACCCCTCACCCCTCACCCCTCACACCCCCTACACCAGCACCAGGTTGTCCCGGTGCACCAGCTCCGGTTCGTCCACGTAGCCCAGCAGGGCCTCGATGGCCTCGCTGGGCCTGCCGATGATCTTGCGCGCCTCGTCGGCCGAGTAGTTCACCAGGCCGCGGGCGATCTCGTGGCCCTGGTCGTCGATGAGGCCGACGACGTCGCCACGGGCGAACTGGCCGTCCACGGCCTTCACGCCCACGGGCAGCAGGGAGCGGCCCGATTCACGGATGACGCGGCTGGCGCCGGCGTCGAGCTGCAGACGCCCCTTGGCGCGCATGTGGCTGGCAAGCCACTGCTTGCGGGCGGCCAGGGGCTCCTGGCCGGGGGTGAGCAGGGTACCGAGGCGTTCTCCGTCGGCCAGGCGCATGAGCACGCCGGGCTCGCGGCCGGAGGCGATGAGGGTGGCCGCACCCGAGCGGGCGGCGCGGCGGGCGGCGGTGATTTTGGTGGTCATGCCTCCGCTGCCGATGAGCGTGCCGGAGGGGCCGGCCACCTCCAGCAGGCGCGGGTCCTCCGCGGCGGCCTCGTGGATGAGTTCGGCATCGGCGTGCTTGCGCGGGTCGCGGTCGTAGACGCCCTGCTGGTCGGTGAGGATCACGAGCACATCGGCCACCACCAGGTTGGCCACCAGCGCGCCCAGGGTGTCGTTGTCGCCGAAGCGGATCTCGTCGGTGGCCACCGTGTCGTTCTCGTTCACCACCGGGATCACGCCCAGCCCCAGCAGGGTCTGCAGGGTGCTGCGGGCGTTGAGGTAGCGTCGCCGGTCGGCCAGGTCCTCGTGGGTGAGCAGGACCTGGGCGGCGTGCAGGTCGTGGCCCTTGAAGTGGTGCTCGTAGGCCTGCACCAGGCCCATCTGGCCGATGGCGGCGGCGGCCTGCAGTTCGTGCAGGGCGTGGGGGCGGCGTTTCCAGCCCATGCGGCTCATGCCCTCGGCCACGGCGCCGGAGGAGACCAGCACGATCTGCCGGCCGGCCTCGCGCAGGCGGGCGATCTGCTCGGCCCAGGTGGCGATGGCGGCATGATCCAGGCCGCGGCCGTCGTTGGTGATCAGCGAGCTGCCGATCTTGATGACCCAGCGCTGCGCGCTACCCAGCGTTGTCCTGTTCTTCGTCATGCGCCTTCAGGTACCGGTGGATGTGGTTGACGAGATCCTGCGTGCCCTCGTGCGTGGCCGCCGAGACGCGGAATACCGGGCCGTCCCAGGCCAGCGCCCCGACCAGAGACTGGCAGCGCGCGTCGCGCTCGTCCTCGGGCAGAAGGTCGATCTTGTTGATCACCAGCCAGCGCTCGCGGGCGGCCAGTTCGGGGCTGAACTTGACCAGTTCGTCGGCGATGATGCGCACCTCTTCGGCGGGGTCGGCCTCCGGGTCCAGCGGGGCGATGTCGACCAGGTGCAGCAGCAGGCGGGTGCGCTGCAGGTGCTTGAGGAACTGGATGCCCAGGCCCTGGCCCTCGGCCGCGCCCTCGATGAGGCCGGGCACGTCGGCGATGACGAAGCTCTCGCCCGCGCCGAGCTTCACCACCCCCAGGTTGGGATAGAGGGTGGTGAAGGGGTAGTCGGCGATCTTGGGCCGGGCCGCGGAGACCGCGCTGATGAAGGTGGACTTGCCGGCATTGGGCATGCCCAGCAGGCCGACGTCGGCCAGCAGCTTCAGTTCCAGGCGCAGTTCGCGGCGCTCGCCCGGGGTGCCGGGCTTGGACTGGCGCGGGGCGCGGTTGGTCGAGCTCTTGTAGCGCGTATTGCCCAGGCCATGGAACCCGCCCTGGGCGACCAGCAGGCGCTGGCCGGCTTCGGTGATGTCGCCGATGAGTTCGTCGGTGTCGCGGTCGTAGACCAGGGTGCCGAGCGGCACGGGAACGAACCTGTCGTTGCCGGCCTTGCCGGTCATGTTGCGGCCCTGGCCGTTCTGGCCGCGCTCGGCCTCGTAGTAGCGCTCGTGGCGGAAGTCGATCAGGGTGTTGAGGTCGGAGTCGCCCACCAGGTAGACGCTGCCGCCGTCGCCGCCATCGCCGCCGTCCGGGCCACCGAAGGGGATGTATTTCTCGCGACGGAAGCTCACGCAGCCGTTGCCGCCGTCGCCGGCCTTGACCTTGATGACTGCTTCGTCGACGAATTTCATGGCGATGCTACGTAGCTGTGGATGAGTGCCTGGAAACGAGAGTGTACCGCGCCCAACGAAAAAAGCCCCGCGTCGCGGGGCTTTTCGTTGGCGGGCCTGGGCCGCGCTCAGACCGGCTGGATGCTGACGAACTTGCGCTTCAGCGGACCCTTCACCTCGAAGACGACCTTGCCGTCGGCCTTGGCGAACAGGGTGTGGTCCTTGCCGCAGCCCACGTTCACGCCCGGGTGCACCTTGGTGCCACGCTGGCGGACGATGATGCTGCCGGCGCTGACGAGCTGGCCACCGAAGCGCTTCACGCCGAGGCGCTTGGAAATGGAATCGCGACCGTTACGAGTAGAGCCGCCTGCCTTTTTGTGAGCCATTGTGTACTACCTCGACTGCGTTCTTAGCCCGAAATGCCGGTGATCTGCACTTCGGTGTAATCCTGACGATGTCCCATCTGCTTGCGGTGGTGCTTGCGGCGACGGAACTTGACGATTTCGATCTTCTTGCCGCGGCCGTGGGCCGTGACGGTCGCGGAGACCTTGCCGCCCTCGACGTAGGGGGCGCCGACCTTGACGCTCTCGCCTTCGCCGACCAGGAGGACCTTGTCGAAATCAACCGACGAACCGGCCTCGGCGCTGAGCTTCTCAACGCGGATCACGTCGCCTTCCGCGACTCGATACTGCTTACCACCCGTGGCGATAACGGCGTACATGGTACTACTCCGGAAACGGTGCTTGAAAAAGAGGCGGAATTCTAACGGTAGTCGGGGCCCGCGTCAAACCCCCTGTGCGGCCGCCCACGCCCGGCTGCCGGGTGGGCAGGTCGAACGGGCTTGACACCCTGCGGGGTGCTTCCTAGCATGCGCAGACCTTGAAACCGGCAGCCCCGATGGAACTGAGCCAGATCCAGGCCCTGATCGCCGACGACATGCAGGCGGTCAACGCGCTGATCGAGGCGCGTCTCCAGTCCGACGTCGTCCTCATCAACCAGCTCGGCCAATACATTATTAATAGTGGCGGCAAGCGCCTGCGCCCGCAGCTCGCGCTGCTGGCCGCGCGTGCCTGCGGCTACGACGGCGACCGTCACGTGGACATCGCCGCCATCGTCGAGTTCATCCACACCGCCACCCTGCTGCACGACGACGTGGTCGACGAGTCCGACCTGCGCCGCGGCAAGGATACCGCAAATGCCGTGTGGGGCAATGCCGCCGCCGTGCTGGTGGGCGATTTCCTCTACTCGCGTTCCTTCGAGATGATGGTGGCCGTGGACTCCATGCGGGTGATGGAGATCATGTCGGGCACGACCTGCACCATCGCCGAGGGTGAAGTCCTGCAGCTGCTGAACTGCCACGATGCCGATACCACCGAGGCGCGCTACCTGGAGGTGATCCACTCCAAGACCGCCAAGCTCTTCGAGGCGGCCTGCCGTCTCGGCGCCGTACTCGCCGGCCAGCCGGCGGCGGTGGAGAACGACCTGGCGGCCTATGGCATGCACCTGGGCACGGCCTTCCAGCTCATCGACGACGTGCTCGACTACTCGGCCTCGGCCGATGAGATGGGCAAGAACGTCGGTGACGACCTGGCCGAGGGCAAGCCCACCCTGCCGCTGATCCACGCCATGCGCCAGGGTACGCCGGAGCAGGCCCGCGTGGTGCGCGAGGCCATCGAACAGGGCGGCCTGGAGCGCATCGACGAGGTCATGGCGGCCATTGAATCGACGGGGGCAATCGAGTACACTGCCGCGTCTGCGCGATCGGAGGCCGAGCAGGCCATCGCGCGACTGGCCTCCCTGCCGGCTTCGCCCTACAGGGAGGCACTGGCCGCCCTGGCGGAGTTCTCCGTCAACCGCAGCCATTGACCACGGGCATTAGCGCAGCCTGGTAGCGCACTTCGTTCGGGACGAAGGGGTCGCAGGTTCAAATCCTGCATGCCCGACCAATTCCAAAGGCCACCCAGCGGGTGGCCTTTGTCATTTGCGGCGTCGGTTTTCCCCGGGAGCGATCCGGGGTAGACTGGCAAGCATTCCGAAAAATCAGTGAGTTAGCCGTGAGCAAGGGTACGCTTTACGTGATCTCCGCGCCCTCCGGGGCAGGCAAGACGAGCCTCGTGCGGTCGCTGGTCGCGCGTCTCGACGGCGTGGCCGCCTCGGTCTCGCACACCACCCGGTCCATGCGTCCGGGGGAAGAGGACGGCGTCGACTATCACTTCGTCGATCACGCGTGTTTCCTGAAGATGGTAGAGGCCGGCGACTTTCTCGAACACGCCCAGGTCTTCGACAACTACTATGGCACCTCGCAGCAGGCCGTCGAGGACCAGCTGCGCGCCGGCCAGGACGTGATCCTCGAGATCGACTGGCAGGGTGCGGAGCAGGTGCGCCGCCTGATGCCGGACTGCGAGACCGTCTTCATCCTGCCGCCCTCGCGCGAGGAGCTGGAGCGGCGTCTGCGCGGGCGCGGCCAGGACGGCGACGAGGTGATCGCGCGGCGCATGCGCGACGCCGTCAACGAGATGTCGCACTACCCGGAGTTCGATTATCTCGTGATCAACGAGGTCTTCGAGGAGGCGCTGGACGAGCTGCAGGCGATCTTCGTCGCCAATCGCCAGCGGCTCGCCCGTCAGCAGGCCGAGCACGAGGGCCTGCTGCGCGCACTGCTGGCCTGAAGCGGCCCGCATCCTATAGAATCAACGGTTCGCCGTCGCAAAACGGCCCGCACTTTTCAGGAGTAACCCATGGCCCGTATTACCGTCGAAGACTGTCTCGAAAACGTGGAAAACCGCTTCGAGCTCGTGCTGATCGCCAGCAAGCGTGCTCGCCAGATCTCCCTGGGGCATCAGCCGCACGTGGAGCTGGAGAACGACAAGCCCACCGTCCTCGCCCTGCGCGAGATCGCCGAGGGCCTGATCGGCAAGAGCGTGCTGGACGAGGTCGACGCCCGTGAACATGCCCCCGTCGAGCAGGGCGTGAGCGAGGACGAGGTGCGGGCCGAGATCTAGGCCCCCCTGTATGGCCGAGAGCGCGACCACCGGTTTCCTGAGTCCCCAGAACCCCAAGGACACCACGCGGTTTCTGGTCAGCGACCTGTGCTCGATACTCGAGACCTATCTCGACCCCGACCAGATCAGTGAGGTCTACCGCGCCTACCTCTTCGGCGCCGAGGCCCACGAAGGGCAGATGCGCCAGTCCGGCGAGCCCTACATCTACCACCCCATCGCCGTGGCCAAGACCCTGGCCGAGATGCGCATGGATCACCACAGCCTCGTGGCGGCGATCCTGCACGACGTCATCGAGGACACGGCCACCGCCAAGGAACAGCTCGAGCGCGAGTTCGGTGCCGAGGTGGCCGAGCTGGTGGACGGCGTCAGCAAGCTGACCCACCTGCACTTCGAATCCAAGGCCGAGGCCCAGGCCGAGAACTTCCGCAAGATGATGCTGGCCATGGTGCGCGACGTGCGCGTCATGATGGTCAAGCTCGCCGACCGCCTGCACAACATGCGCACGGTCGGTGCCCTGCGCCCCGACAAGCGTCGCCGCATCGCCCGCGAGACCCTCGAGATCTACGCCCCCATCGCCCAGCGCCTGGGCATGAACGCCATGCGCCGCGAGCTCGAACTGCTGGGCTTTCGTGCCTACTGGCCGCAGCGCTACGCCACCCTGGAGCGCGCCGTGCAGCGCGCCCGGGGGCATCGCAAGGAGGTTCTGCAGCGCATCGAGGCCTCGGTGGTCAACCGCATGGAAGAGGCCGGGGTGGTGGCGCGCATCATCGGCCGCGAGAAGAACCTCTACAGCATCTACAAGAAGATGCGCGAGAAGGGGCTGTCCTTCGCCGACGTCTTTGATGTCTATGCCATCCGCATCATCGTCGAGAACGTCGATACCTGTTATCGCTGCCTGGGCATCATGCACAACCTCTACAAGCCGGTGCCCGGTCGCTTCAAGGACTATATCGCCATCCCCAAGGCCAACGGCTACCAGTCGCTGCATACCACCCTGTTCGGGCCGCACGGCATCCCGCTGGAGATCCAGATCCGTACCGAGGAGATGGATCACGTCGCCGAGTCCGGCATCGCCGCGCACTGGCTGTACAAGAGCGGCGACCGCCATTCCGCCACCGCCCAGGCGCGCGCCCGCGAGTGGATGAAGACCGTGCTGGAGATGCAGCAGAGCGCGGGCGACAGCATCGAGTTCCTGGAAAACATCAAGGTCGACCTGTTCCCGGACGAGGTCTACGTCTTCACGCCCAAGGGCGACATCATGGAGCTGCCGCGCGGCGCCACACCGGTGGACTTCGCCTATGCCGTGCACTCGGACGTCGGCAACTCTTGCGTGGCCGCCAAGATCGACCGCCAGCTGGCGCCGCTCTCCACCCAGCTCGAGAGCGGGCAGGCGGTGGAGGTCATCACCGCGCCCAATGCCCGGCCGAACCCCGCCTGGCTCGGGTTCGTCGTGACCGGCAAGGCCCGCGCCAACATCCGTCACCACCTCAAGAACCTGAAGGAGGACGAGGCCGGCGTGCTGGGCCGCCGCCTGCTGGAAAAGGCCCTGACCTCGATCGGGCGTTCACTGGACGGCGTGGATGAGATGCAGATGCA
>JAJLKJ010000079.1:0-3076 GCA_033839185.1 Gammaproteobacteria bacterium | reverse complement strand
AGATTTACCTTTTACAAATAAAAAACGAAGTATGAATGTCTACAGGTCCTGAAGAGGGGATCGAGAACTGCCGGAAGGGAACTGTCTGAATACCAATGCAAAATCTGTAGCCAAAGTCACTATAGGCCTATTCCGGCCAATTAGCTACAACAATTTCATTCGCCGGCAGGCGGGCAGCCCGCGGCCTGGTCGCCCGGCGCGAACTCGTGCACGCATTCACACAGGGCCTCGAAGCAGTCCGCGTCCAGCGCCGTGCCCACCATGCGCCCCATGATCTCCAGTGCCTTCGGTACAGGGATGGGGCCGCGGTAGGGCCGTTCGGCGGTGATGGCATCGAAGATGTCGCCCAGGGTGATGATGCGCGTCTCGGTACAGATCCCGTCGGCGGCGATGCCGCGTGGATAGCCCTGGCCGTCCAGGCGTTCGTGGTGTGCGCCGGCGGTGATGGCGAGTTCCCGGAACGGCGGGATGCGCGAGAGGATCTCCTCGGTGTAGGCCGGGTGCAGGCGCACCTCGGTCCATTCTTCTTCGGTGAGCTGGTCCGGCTTGTCGAGGATGGCGTTGCTCACGCCCAGCTTGCCGAGGTCGTGCAGCAGGGCGCCTCGCTTGAGCCAGCGCCGGCGTCCCGGTTCGATGCCCATCTTCGCGGCCACCGTATCCGTATAGAGTGCCACGCGCTGGCTGTGGCCGGCCGTGTAGGGGCTCTTGGAGTCCACCACCTGGCCGAAGGCCTCGGCGATCTCGTCGAGCAGGTCGTCGTCCACCGCTACGTGCCGGGCCTCGGGTTCCAGTGCCCACACCCGGGTCTCGAGTGCGGGGGAGCCCAGCATGGTCCAGAAGCCCGGGTCCTCGCCGAGGCGGCAGGCGATGTTGACCAGTGTCGGATCGAACCAGCTGCCGCGTCGGCGTCGGATCTCGGCCAGTGCCGCCTCGGGGCCGCCGGTGTGGTGGAACACGTCCATCACCTGGGTGAGCAGTGCGATGCGCGAGAACAGGGGGATGGCCTCGCCGGCCAGACCGTCCGGTTTGCCGTGTCCGTTCCAGTGCTCGTCCAGGGCGTAGATCCCACCGGCCACGGCCTCGCCGAAGCGCATGCGCCGGGCGATGTCGGCACCGCGTTCGCAACGGGTCTGGATCAGCTCCGTGGCCAGGTCGTCGCCGTGGCGGGCCATGTGGAGGAGTCGGCGGAAGCGGTCGGCAATCTGCCCCTTCATCCCCGTGTGCTGCAGCACGAAGCGGGCGAGCTGGGCATAGCTGTCGGTATCCACCCACTTGAAGTCGCGCTTGGTGCGCCGGTCATCCTGACCGTAGAGCTCACAGAGCCGCGCGGCATTGCTGCTGCAGCCGGCGTCCTTCAGCAATAGGGTGTAGTAGAGGTCCCAGAGGGCGTCGGTATCCAGACCGAGTTCCCCGCCGATGTGCATGCCCATCCAGCAGCAGCGGATGCAGTGCCCCGGTGGCTGGCCCTCGGTGAGATCCAGGGCATAGCTGAGTGCGCCGATGAGTTCGGACAGGGCAAGCCGTGCCGGGGTGGGAGTGAGGCAGGCGGGGCTGGAGGACATGGCACACCCGGGGCGACGAAAGGCGACAGTCCGACAGTAGTCCCTTGCCGCGGGCCTGCCAAGATTCCCCTGAAATAACAGGGGGATGGGCGCCGCTCATGCGGCGAATGCCCCCGTTCGTCGCGACCGTGGGCGATGGCCGGCCATTTTGTGAGCTGTGCACGGCAAGCCACCGGCGGTCACCGGTATCGTCCGCGGCCGTTTGCCGGACGCATGAATCGGAGGCCGGGACAGGCCACGCCCACTGCCGCGGGACGTCATCCGATCACACATCATCAGGGTATGAACCAATGAATGCAGTCAATCGCCTGCCCCGCCGCCTGGCGCTGGGGCTTCTGTTGTGCCTGTCGCTTGTCGCCGCCACGGCCCAGGCCGAATACGTGCTGAGCGCCCCGCCGCGCGAGACACCGGCCCAGGGTCAGCGCATGTACGGCCAGCTCGCCGAGTTCCTCTCCGGCGTGCTCGGCACGTCCGTGGTCTACGAGCACCCGGGCGACTGGAACACCTATGCACGCAACATGCGCGAAGGGCGCTACGACATCCTCTTCGACGCGCCGCATTTCGCCGCCTGGCGTCTGGAAAAGCAGGGCGCCCAGCCGCTGGTGAAACTCCCGGGGGCGATCAACTTCGTGCTGGTGACGCATGTGGCCGAGACCGGCCTCAACGGCCCGGAAGACCTCGTCGGCCGCCAGGTCTGCATGCTGCCCTCGCCGAGCCTGGGGGCGGTGAGTGTCTACGCCATGTATGCCAACCCGGTGCAGCAGCCCGAGTTCGTGGCCATGAACGGCAGCTGGGTGGACGTGGCCGATGCCGTCGCGCGCGGTGACTGCAAGGCCGGTGTGGTGCGCAAGAACGACTACCAGAACCTGATCAGCGCCGAGACCCGTGCCAATACCCGGGTGCTGGGCGAGACCCGCGAGCTCACCAACCAGGGCATTACCGTGAGCGACCGCGTGCCGGCCGCCGACCGCAACAAGATGCTCGGCGCCCTCACCGGTCCCGAAGGCCTGGCCGCCGCCGAGATGCTGGTGAAGCGCTTCAGCGCCGCCAACCCGACGCTCGAGCCCGCGGCCCCTGCCGACTACATCGACCACAACCTGCTCACCGAGAACATGATCTTCGGCTGGTAATCGGCCAACCTGGCAGTGTTGACGACAGGGCCGCCACGTGCGGCCCTGTCCGTTTGCAGGCACACTAGGGCCGGATCGAAACCAACCCATAACAAGAAGAGGGATAGCGCATGAAACTCTGGACCATCGCACTCGGTATCTGGCTCGTCCTCACCGGCCTCACCCAGCTCGCCGACCTCAGCTTCAAATACGACCACATCGTCCACGGCGTGCTCGCGCTGGCGGCGGGCGTGCTGGTTCTGGTTCGCAAGTAAGTCGCGAGTCCATGCGCCACAGAGGGCGCAGAGAGGTAACAGCCATACACGTAGGAGCCGAGCCCTCTCGGCGATAACGCCGATGCCGGCTGCACAACCCCATCGGCCAGAGGGCTGGCCTCCTACCTGG
>JAJLKJ010000078.1:0-45291 GCA_033839185.1 Gammaproteobacteria bacterium | reverse complement strand
AACAGGGCCTGGTCGAAGGTCTTCATGCCGGCCTCGTTGGACTTCTTCATCAGCTCCTTCATCTCGTGGACCTCGCCCTTGAAGATGAGGTCGGACATGAGCGGCGTATTGATCATGATCTCCACCGCCGGCACGCGACCCTTGCCATCGGCGCGCGGGATCAGGCGCTGGGAGATCACGGCACGCAGGTTGAGCGACAGGTCCATCAACAGCTGCGGGCGGCGCTCTTCCGGGAAGAAGTTGATGATGCGGTCCAGCGCCTGGTTGGTGCTGTTGGCATGCAGGGTGGACAGACACAGATGCCCTGTTTCGGCGAAGGCGATGCCGTAGTCCATGGTGTCGCGGTCACGGATTTCGCCGATCAGGATCACGTCGGGGGCCTGTCGCAGGGTGTTCTTCAGCGCGATCTCGTAGGTCTCGGTATCCACGCCGACCTCGCGCTGCGTGATGATGCAGTTGCCGTGATTGTGCACGAACTCGATCGGGTCCTCGATGGTGACGATGTGCCCGTAGCTGTTGTGGTTGCGATAGCCGACCATTGCCGCCAGCGAGGTCGACTTACCCGAACCGGTGCCGCCGACGAAGATCACCAGGCCGCGCTTGGTCATGGCGATGTCCGACAGCACCTTGGGCAGACCGAGGTCTTCGAACTTGGGGATCTCCGAGTTGATGACACGCAGCACCATGCCGCTGCTGCCGCGCTGGGTGAAGGCGTTGACACGAAAACGCGCCACACCCGGCAGGCTGATGGCGAAGTTGCATTCCATGTGCTCTTCGAACTCGGCCGCCTGCTTGTCGTTCATGATGGAACGCACCAGCACCTGCGTATGCGAGGGCGACAGGGGCTGGTTGGTGATCGGCATCATCTTGCCGTTCACCTTCATCGAAGGCGGTGCGCCAGAAGTGATGAAGAGGTCGGAGCCGTCCTTGCTGAGCATGGTCCTCAGCAGGTCGTGCATGAAACGTATGGCCTTATCGCGATCCATTGAGACTCTCCAGCGTTGATCGCGTGATTACAGCGAGTCGGGGTTGGCGGCCTTGCGACGCGCCTCTTCCTTGCTCACGACACCGCGCGCCACCAGTTCCTTCAGCGACTGGTCGAGCGTCTGCATGCCGATGTTCTGACCGGTCTGGATGGCCGAGTACATCTGCGCGATCTTGTTTTCACGAATGAGGTTGCGGATGGCGGGGGTGCCGATCATGATCTCGTGCGCCGCCACACGCCCACCGCCGATCTTCTTCAGCAGCGACTGCGAGATGACCGCGCGCAGGGACTCGGAGAGCATGGCGCGCACCATGTCCTTTTCCGCGGCAGGGAACACGTCGACCACACGGTCGATGGTCTTGGCGGCGGAACTGGTGTGCAGGGTGCCGAACACGAGATGGCCGGTCTCGGCCGCCGTGAGTGCCAGGCGGATGGTCTCGAGGTCGCGCATCTCGCCGACCAGGATGGTGTCCGGGTCCTCACGCAGGGCCGAGCGCAGGGCCTCGTTGAAGCCCATGGTGTCGCGGTGCACCTCGCGCTGGTTGATGAGGCATTTCTTGCTTTCGTGCACGAACTCGATCGGGTCCTCGACGGTGAGGATGTGTCCGTACTCGGTCTCGTTCTTGTGGTTCATCATGGCCGCGAGCGTGGTCGACTTGCCCGAGCCGGTCGGCCCGGTGACCAGCACGATGCCGCGCGGGTATTCGGAGATCGATTCGAAGATCTTGGGCGCGCCCAGCTCCTCGAGGGTGAGGATCTTGGAGGGGATGGTACGGAACACCGCCCCCGCACCGCGATTGTGGTTGAAGGCGTTGACACGGAAGCGCGCCAGGCCCGGGATCTCGAAGGAGAAGTCGGTCTCCCAGAACTCCTCGTAGTCCTTGCGCTGCTTGTCGTTCATGATGTCGTACACCATGCCGTGGACCTGCTTGTGGTCCATGGCGGGTACGTTGATCCGGCGCACGTCGCCATCCACGCGTATCATCGGCGGCAAACCGGCGGAGAGATGCAGGTCGGAAGCACCGTTCTTGACCGCAAAGGCGAGAAGTTGCGCGATATCCATCGATCCCCCCAGAATTTATGGTTCTTATATGACGCTGCGCCGGACAAATGCGCCGGCCAGCGGATGCAACCGGGAAAATAATGCGTCCCAACGCCCACGAAAAGCAACTATAGCACAGGGGTCATGACCGTAATTTGCGACAATCTGCGCAGGATTCGCGACGAAATCCACCAGCTCGAGGCCCGTTTCGGCCGCGCGCCGGACAGCGTGCAGCTGCTGGCCGTGAGCAAGACCAAGCCCGTCGCCGACCTGCGCGAGGCACTGGCCTGCGGACAGCGGGCCTTCGGCGAGAACTACGTGCAGGAGCTGGAGGAGAAACAGGAGGCGCTGGCCGGCACAGGCATCGAGTGGCACTTCATCGGCCCGCTGCAGTCGAACAAGTCGCGCATCGTCGCCGAGCGGGCCGACTGGATGCACAGCCTGGATCGCGAGAAGATCGCCCGGCGCCTGCATGAACAGCGCCCGGCGCAGATGACCCCGCTCAACGTCTGCCTGCAGGTGAACATCAGCGGCGAGGCGAGCAAGTCCGGGGTCGCCCCCGACGACCTGCCGGCCCTGGCCGAGACCATCGCCGGCCTGCCCGCACTGCGCCTGCGGGGCCTGATGGCCATCCCGGCCCCGAGCACCGACCTCGATGACCAGCGCCGTGTCTTCGCCCGGGTGCGGGAGGCGCAGGAGTCGCTGATCGCCCGCGGCCACACCCTCGACACCCTCTCCATGGGCATGACGGGCGACATGGCCGCCGCCATCGCCGAGGGGGCCACCCTGGTGCGTATCGGTACGGCAATCTTCGGGGCGCGCGGGTAGAATGAGGCCATACACCACCAGACAGCGCACATCATGACCATGCACAACGACAGCATCTGCTTCATCGGCGGCGGCAACATGGCCGCCAGCATCATCGGCGGGCTGGTGGCCGACGGCCGCGCCCCCGAGGGCATCATCGTCGCCGACCCCTCCGCCGAGGCCCTGGCGGGCCTGGCCGCGCGCTGGCCCGGCCTGCGCACCACGCAGGACAATCACGCCGCGGCAGCCGATGCCGGCATCCTGGTGCTGGCCGTCAAGCCGCAGGTGATACGCGCCGTGACCGAAGACCTGCTGCCCACCGTGGCGCGCATGCGCCCGCTGATCGTCTCCATCGCCGCCGGGGTGCGCGCGGGCGACATCGACCGCTGGCTGGGCGGCGGCCATGCCATCGTGCGCTGCATGCCCAACACCCCGGCCCTGGTGCGCAGCGGCGCCAGCGGCCTGTATGCGAACCTGGCCGTGACCGAGTCCCAGCGCAATGCCGCCGAACGCATCCTGCGCGCCGTCGGCCTCACGCTGTGGGTGGGGAACGAGGCGCAGCTGGATGCCGTGACCGCGGTCTCCGGCAGCGGACCGGCCTACTTCTTCTACGTGATGGAGGCCATGCAGGCGGCCGGCGAGAAGCTGGGGCTGGCCCCGGAACAGGCCCGCCTGCTGGTGCTGGAGACCGCCTTCGGGGCCGCCAAGCTCGCCCTGGAGAGCACCGACGATGCCGCCACGCTGCGCGCCCGGGTGACCTCCCCCGGGGGCACCACCGAACAGGCCATCCGTACGCTGGAGTCCGGTGGCCTGATGACACTCTTCGAACAGGCCCTGGCCGCGGCCGCCGACCGTGCCCGCGAGCTGGGCGACGAACTGGGGAAAGACTGACATGAATCTCGGGCAAGACATCGGATCCCTGCTGATACAGTTCCTGTTTTCCTTCCTGATCGTCTTCGTGATGCTGCGTTTCCTGCTGGCCTGGGTACGCGCCGACTTCTACAACCCGCTCTCGCAGGCCATCGTCAGCGTCACCAACCCGATCCTGGTGCCGCTGCGCCGCGTGATCCCGCCGATCGGCCGCATCGACACCGCCGCCATCCTGCTCATGCTGCTGCTGCAGGCCATCGAGCTCACGCTGCTGCTCCTGCTGCACGGCCGCCCGACCCCCGTCGGGCCGATCCTGCTGGCCTCGGTGGTGCAGCTGCTGCGCCTGGGCGTATGGGTCTTCATCGCCGCCATCTTCATCCAGGTCATCGTCAGCTGGGTCGCCCCCGGCAGCCGCAACCCCGCCGCCGCCCTGGCCTGGAGCCTCACCGAGCCGCTGATGCGTCCGCTGCGCCGGGTGATCCCGCCGTTCGGCATGATCGACATCACGCCGATGATCGCGATCCTGCTCCTGTTCATCGGCCTGCGGATACTGGACCACCTGGTCGGCTATGTCTGAAGCCGCCGGCGCCTTCTTCCGCTGGGAGGACGGGGACCTCATCCTCAACCTGAAGGTGCAGCCGCGCGCCAGTCGCGACGGCTTCGCCGAGGTGCTGGGCGACCGGCTCAAGGTCCGGCTCACCGCACCGCCGGTGGACGGCCAGGCGAATGCCGCCCTGACCGTCTTCCTCGCCAGGACGTTCGGCGTACCCCGGGGGAGCATCGAGCTGCTGGCGGGCGAGACCGGCCGCGACAAGCGCCTGCGCATCCGCGCACCGCGCCGGCTGCCGCCGATCATCCCCGGCAGCGGGAGGGGGCCGGTTGCATCCGCCGGACCCCATCATTAGACTCAGACGACTTTTTTCCCAGCCAGACACACGATTCCCACGATGCCGGAGACCATACCCGCCGATTCCGTCGGCCTGGTATCCCCCCAGACGCTGCATTTCGACCAGCCGCTCGAGCTGGAATGCGGGCGTGCGCTCGTGGAATACGATCTGGTCTACGAGACCTACGGCGAGCTCAACGCCGCGCGTTCCAACGCCATCCTGATCTGCCATGCCCTGTCCGGCGACCACCATGCCGCCGGCTATCACCGCATGGAAGACCGCAAGCCCGGCTGGTGGGACAGCTGCATCGGCCCGGGCAAGCCCTTCGACACCAGCAAGTACTTCATCGTCTCGCTCAACAACCTGGGTGGCTGCAAGGGTTCGAGCGGCCCCAACCAGCTCAACCCCGCGACCGGCAGGGAGTGGGGGGCCGATTTCCCCATCGTCACGGTCAAGGACTGGGTGAAGAGTCAGGCGCGCCTCGCCGACATGCTCGGCATCGAGCAATGGGCCGCCGTGATCGGCGGCAGCCTCGGCGGCATGCAGGTGATGCAGTGGGCCATCGACCTGCCCGAGCGCCTGCGCCACGCCATCGTCATCGCCGCCGCGCCCAAGCTCTCGGCGCAGAACATCGCCTTCAACGAGGTGGCCCGCCAGGCCATCCTCACCGACCCGGAATTCCACGAGGGGCATTTCTACGCCCACGACACGGTGCCGCGTCGCGGCCTGCGCCTGGCGCGCATGCTCGGCCACATCACCTACCTCTCGGACGAGGCCATGCGCGCCAAGTTCGGCCGCGACCTGCGCGAGGGCAAGATCAACTTCGGCTTCGACGTGGAATTCCAGATCGAGAGCTATCTGCGCTACCAGGGCGAGTCCTTCGTCGAGCGCTTCGACGCCAACACCTACCTGCTCATGACCAAGGCGCTGGACTACTTCGATCCGGCGCACGACTACGAGGGCGACCTGGCCGAGGCCTTCCGCCGCGCCAGCGCGGAGTTCCTGGTGGTGTCCTTCACCAGCGACTGGCGCTTCGCGCCGCAGCGCTCGCGCGAGATCACCCGCGCCCTGCTGGATGCCGACCGGGTGGTGAGCTATGCCGAGGTGGAGGCCCACCACGGCCACGATGCCTTCCTGCTGCCGATCCCGCAGTACATGAAGGTGCTCTACAGCTACATGCGCCGCGTCGAAGAGGAGATCGGCTGATGCGTCCCGATCTGGCCATCATCGCCGAATGGATCGAGCCGGGCTCGCGGGTGCTGGACCTGGGCTGCGGCGACGGCACGCTGCTCGCACACCTGGAGACGCAGCGCGACGTCACCGGCTACGGCCTGGAGATCGACGACGACAACATCGTCGCCTGCATCGACAAGGGGGCGAACGTCATCCAGACCGACCTGGACGACGGGCTGTCCGTGTTCTTCGACGAGGACTCCTTCGACTACGTCATCATGTCGCAGACCCTGCAGGCGATGACGCACCCCGAACGCCTGCTCGACGAGATGCTGCGCGTCGGCCGCGAAGGCATCGTCACCTTCCCCAACATGGGGCACTGGAAGAACCGGCTGCACCTGGCGTTCAGGGGCCGCATGCCGGTCTCGCGCACCCTGCCCAACGCCTGGTACGACACGCCCAACATCCACCTGTGCACCATCCGCGACTTCGAGGCCCTGTGCCGCGAGCGCGGCATACACATCCTGCAGCGCGAGGTGGTGGACGCCGCACATCGCCGCCACCACGGCATGCACGTCCTGCCCAACCTGCTCGGCGAGATCGCCCTGTACCGCTTCTGCCGCGGCTGATCACGGCCATGGCTGGCGAGGGGGGAATCTTCGCCTACACTCCCTACATAACAACAAGCAATGGAGGATCCGCCCATGACTCACGCCAGGCGCATCTCGGCTTTGGTCCTGTTCCTGCTCATCGCCCTCGTCCCGGCCGCCCAGGCCGAGAAGTTCCAGGAGATCGGTGACTTCGTCGTCCACTACAACGCGCTGGGCACCGACTTCCTCGCCCCGGAAACGGCGCGGGCCTACGACATCCAGCGCAGCGCCAACCGCGCCATGGTGACCTTCTCCGTGCTCAGGCGCACGGCCGGCGTGCCCAACCAGCCGGTCAGGGCCCAGATCAGCGTGCGCGCCGTGAACCTCAACCAGCAGGTGAAGCCGCTGACCGTGCGCGAGATCGTCGACCAGGATTCCATCTACTACATCGCCGACTTCCGCATCGTCGACGGCGAGACGGTGGACTTCACGGTGGAGGTGGTGCCGGAGGGCGGGCCGCGCGGAACCCTGAGCTTCCGCCAGCAGTTCTTCGTCAACTGAGACAGCCCGGTCGCGGGATCACCCGCGGCCGGCTTCAGGCCGGCAGCGAACCGGTCAGCGCCAGCACCAGGTAATACACCCCGAAGCCCATCACCAGCAGGCCGGCCACGACCCGCACCCGCGGGTTGCGCGTGAAGCGGGAGAGCTGGGCCGCGAACACGCCGATCAGCATCAGGTTGGGCAGGGTGCCCAGACCGAAACTCAGCATCACCAGCGCCCCCTCCAGCGGACCGCCGGCCGCCAGCGCGAGGATCAACGCGCTGTAGACGAGCCCGCAGGGCAGCCAGCCCCAGACCAGCCCCATGGGCAGCGTCTGCCAGGGGGTACGCACGATCATCAGGCGACGCGCCAGGGGTTCGATGCGGCGCCACAGCAGGCCACCCAGACGCTCGATCTGCGCCAGCCCCCGCCACCATCCCGCCAGATACAGCCCGAGCAGGAGCATGAAGATGCCCGCCAGCAGCAACAGCGCCATGGTTGCCGCACGCAGGTCGACCAGCCCCACCGCCAGCCCGGCGACACCGCCGACGATGAGGCCGGCCAGCATGTAGCTCGCGATACGGCCGAGATTGTAGCCGGCCAGAAACAGCAGCAGGCGGCCACCGGGACGCCGCTCCTGCTCCGGCAGGCCGAAGGTCATGGCACCCACCACGCCGCCGCACATGCCCACGCAGTGCACACCGCCGAGCAATCCCGAGGCAAAGGCCGTGAGACAGAGCGTCAGCAGGTCCACGCCGACAACCCGTCGAATTGAAGAAAACACTTATATACAAGCATATTATCACTCGCGCCCACGCAGACAGCGTGCTATCTTTGCCCCGACCTTACCCGGCAAATCGCCGTCATACCATCCGAAGGAGTTGCCAATGGCTGCAAAGAAAAAGGCCGCTACGAAAAAAACCGCAACCGCCAGCGCCGTTGCCAAGCCGCCGACCAAGTCCGAAATTCTAAACCATATCGCCGGCGAAACGGGCCTCACCCGCAAGGACGTGAGCGCCGTGTTCGATTCGCTGAACGGCATGATTGGCAAGAACCTGAAGGCCCGCGGTCCGGGCGCCTTCACCGTGCCGGGGCTCATGAAGATCAAGGTCATCAAGAAGCCGGCCACCAAGGCACGCAAGGGCATCAACCCCTTCACCGGCGAAGAGACCGTGTTCAAGGCCAAGCCGGCCCGCAAGGTCGTGAAGGTGCAGCCGCTCAAGGGGCTGAAAGACATGGTCTGAGGTCCGTCCTCGCCAGCAACGAAAAAGGGGCCTTTGAGGCCCCTTTTTCGTTGCTGGCGTGCCATGTTCACTCCCCGGCCTGGACACGGTGCTTGGTGCGAATGAAGGTGGCATGCGGCACATACAGCAGATCCGCGATCTTGCGTATCTGATGCTCCTCGTATTTGTCCAGCCGGTCGTCCGCATAGGCCACACGCCACAGATCCTCGATCATCTGCTCCTTCTCGCCGGCATCGCAGTGCTCGTTGAGCAGCCGCAGAAAAGGATGGATCGAATGCGTCTCGTCACTGTGCCGCCGGGCCAGATCGACGAGCTCGTCGACCTCCTGCCCGGAGAACCCGAACTGGCGTCGCAGGATGCCGGCGACCACTGCCAGTTCCGCAGGCTCGACGGAGAAGTCCGCCCGGCTCACCTCCAGCAACAGCATGGCCGACGCCATGTGCAGGGTATGGGCATCGTCGGTCCCACTCTCTTCGGCCCCCAGCTGCTCGGCGAAAAACTGCCTGATCGCGCCCAGCATGATCAGTTCGTACTCACGCGCAGACGGTAGCTGCCGGCCTGGAACCCGGTGAAAAAGGCCTCGACCAGGGGGTGATCGACGGGCATGGCGCTGTCATCCGCCTCCAGATTGCGTTCGGCGACATAGGTCGTCACCGGCTGGCCGTCGACCAGCACCCGGTACCAGGGACGATCCCTTGGCGGGCGGGTACCGGCCATCGCCTCGTACCACTCGTCGCTTTCATCGAAGACGGGATCGACATCGTAGATCACGCCGCGATAGCCGAACAGCCGGTGGCGTACGAGCTGGCCCGGGCAGAAGCCCGCCGGGAAATTGTGGATCGAATCATTCATCAGCTGAGATACTCTGGGTGACGCGCGGGGCGGCGCCGCAGGTGCATTATCTTCGCATAAATCGTCCTGCCTGACAGACCGGCCGACACCACAGGATTGACCATGGAGGAAACCCGCCTGCACAGCCCATTGGACACACCCGGCCGCGAGGGTTCCGTACTGCTGCTCAGCGGAGGCATCGAAAGCGCGACGCTGCTGCATCTGCTCCACCGCGAGGGCCGCGTCCACCCGCTGTTCATCGATTATGGCCAGCGTGCCGCTGCGCGCGAGCGGGAGGCGGCCCGGGCCCAGTGTGCCGTGCTCGGCCTGTCCCTGCGCGAACTGGACATGGCCGCCGTGGGGGAGGGCTTTCGCGCCGGCCAGGAACGACGGCTGCACGTGCCGCTGCCGCATCGCAACCTGGTGATCGCCAGCCTCGCCATCAGCTTCGCGGCACAGCAGCAGGCCACGGCCGTCGCCCTCGCCCTGAACCGCGAGGACACCGCTGCCTATGCCAGCGCCTCCGGCGACTTTGTCGAGCGCCTGCGGTCGCTGGCACGCACACTGGAGGCCATCGACATCACCACCCCGCTGATCGATCGCAGCAAGCGCGAGATCATCGCGCTGGGACTCGAGCTCGGCGTAGACTATCACCAGAGCTACAGCTGCCTGCTCGGCTATCCGCAGCAATGCGGGGCCTGCCCGCAGTGCGAGAAACGCCGTGCGGCCTTTGCCGAACTGGGGCTACACGACCCTGCAGGCTTCAAAAAGCCATGATTCACCGACTATGATCAACCATAGCTACAGACGACATATCAGGCCATGAAACCCTATACACCCGTACCGGCCCACGTCGAGGAACGCCTCGAGATCGCCATTCTCTGCGGCGAAAAGCTCAAGCTGCAGTGGGCCGAGGAAGAAGGCAACCAGGCCTTTCTCGGCACCCTCTGGCCGCAGGAGATCATCGAACGTGACCAGCGCCGCTATCTGCGCGCCCGGGACGAGAAGGATATCGACCACCTGATCCGCCTGGACCTCATACGCAACCTGCCGACACCCGTGAAATGACGTCCACCCATCTCGGCAACTGGCTGCGCCACGAACCCTGGCTGTTCCGCCTGGTGTTGCTGGCCGTGCTGGCGCTACTGGCCAGGACCCTGTCCGGCCTGACCTGGCAGTTCATCACCCCCCACCCGCCGATCGAGGTCGTCATGCCGGCACCAACGCCGGCAACCACGCCCCGCATCCAGGCGCAGAACCCGGCCATCCCGCTGGCATTGAAGCACCTGTTCGGCACCGCCGAGGTCCTTGGTGACACGCCTGCCGACGCCCCGGAGACCCGGCTCGACCTGAAGCTCGTCGGCGTCTATGCCACCGGCGACGCCTCCGCCCTGGCGATCATCGTCCCGGGCCAGCGGCAGGCCACCCTGTACGGCATCGGCGACAACCTGCCGGGCAATGCCACACTGCGATCGGTCTACCCCGACCGCGTCATTCTCGAGCGTAACGGCCAGCTGGAAACCCTGAAACTGCCGCTGGAGACACTCGACAACGCACTGGGTACCGGCCGCCCCGATGCGGCCGAAATGACACAGGACAATGTTGCGGCCCAGTTAGCGCGCTATCGTAACGACGCATTGCGCAACCCGGCGCGCCTGGCCGAGGCCATCGCCGCCGAGCCGGTGATGGACAACGGGCGCCTGATCGGCTATCGCCTGACACCAAGGCAACCCCTGCCGCTCTTCGAGCAGGCGGGCCTCAGGCCGGGCGACGTGGTCACCGAGGTCAACGGCATCGCGCTGAACAGGCCCGAGGCCGGCATCATCGTGCTGCGCCAGCTGGCCACGGCCAGCACGCTCAACGTGACGGTGCTGCGCGACGGGTCGGCGCAGACCATACAGGCCACCATCGGTAAATAAGAACACCTCGGGGCGCAGACGCGACCCCCAAACCGGGATGACGGACTCGATATGATGACATTGCGATCGGTTGCCGGACTGCTGCTGTTGTGCTGTATCGCAACGCTGCCCCTCGCCGCCCGGGCGCAGGCCGAAGCCAGCCTCAATCTCAAGGACGCCGACATCCGCACCCTGGTGGACACGGTGTCGCGCGTCACCGGCCGCAACTTCGTCGTCGACCCGCGGGTCAAGGCCAACGTCACCGTCATCACCGCCCGCCCGATGGAAAAGGAGGAGCTCTACCAGGTCTTCCTCTCCATCCTCGAGGTCCATGGCTACGCCGCCGTGCCGGTGGGCGAGGTCATCAAGATCGTGCCCGATGCCAACGCCCGCCAGGGGCCGGTACCCACGGTCAGCGAGACCAGTCCCGGAACCGGCGACGAACTCGTCACGCGCGTGCTGCAGATCCGGCATGTGCCTGCCGCCCAGCTCGTGCCGATCCTGCGCCCGCTGGTCCCCCAGCAGGGCCACCTGGCCGCCTACCCCGCCACCAACGTCCTGGTGATCTCGGATCGCGCGGCCAACATCGACCGCCTGGTCGAGATCGTGCGCCGGATCGACCGCTCCGAGAGCGAGGAGATCGAGGTCATACAGCTGCGCCATGCCTCGGCCAGCGAGATCGTGCGCATCGTGAACTCCCTGAGCCAGGGCGAACAGGCGGGCCAGGGTGCGCCCGGCAAGCCCATCCTGGCCGCCGACGACCGTACCAACTCCATCCTCCTGTCCGGCGACCGTCCGGCGCGCCTGCGCATCCGCGGGCTGATCGCCCACCTCGACACCCCGCTGGAGGCCTATGGCGGCACCCAGGTCATCTTCCTCAAGTATGCCAAGGCGGAGGAACTGGTCGCGGTACTGCAGGGCACGGCCAAGTCCCAGCAGCAACAGGGGCAGCAGGCCAAGCCGCCGGCTTCCAGCCAGGAAATCGACATCCAGGCCGACCAGACCAACAACGCACTGATCATCACCGCCCCCGCCGACATGCAGCGCAACATCGCCTCGGTGGTGCGCCAGCTCGACATCCCACGTGCCCAGGTGCTGGTCGAGGCGATCATTGCCGAGGTCTCCACCGATCTATCGCGCGATCTCGGCGTGGCCTGGGCGGTGGACGGTACGGAGCGCGGCGACGACAGCGGCCCGGTTGCCGTGAGCAACGTCGGCGGTCTCGCCGAAACGGCCCTGAGTGTGGCGCGCGGCACCGCCACCCCGCCGGTCGGCCTGTTGCTCGGCGTCGGCGACCTGCGCGAGGGACGGACCAACTGGGCCGCGGTGTTGCGCGCCCTGGCCGGCGATGCCGCCACCAACATCCTCTCCACGCCGACGCTGGTGACCACCGACAACGAGGAGGCCGAGATCGTGGTCGGGCAGAACGTGCCCTTCGTCACCGGCAGCTACACCACCACCGGCACCACCGGCTCCGTCACCAACCCCTTCCAGACCATCCAGCGCCAGGACGTGGGGCTGAGCCTGCGTGTCACGCCCCAGGTCAACGAGGGCAACCGGATCAAGCTCGCCATCGAACAGGAGGTTTCCAGCATCGCCAGTTCCGCGGCGTCGGCAGCCGACCTGATCACCAACAAGCGTGCCCTGCGCACCACCGTTACCGTCGAGGACGGACAGATCCTCGTCCTCGGCGGACTGATCGAGGACAGCTTCCGCGACCGGCAGGAAAAGGTCCCTCTGCTCGGCGACATCCCGCTGCTCGGGCGACTGTTCCGCTACGACAGCACCCAGAAGATCAAGCAGAACCTGATGGTGTTCATCCATCCCGCGATCATCAAGGACTCGGTGGAGGCGGGCGCCTATACCAGCCGCAAGTACGACTACCTGCGCGCCCGCCAGCTCGAGGCCGGGATTGGCGAGCGTGGCCTGATCCGCGACTCCCGGGCGGTATTCCCCGACCTGGAGGAGCTGGTGACCCAGCTGCCGCCGCCCGAGGTACTGCGCCCGAAGGAAACCGGACTCGAGGACATCCTGACCACACCGCGCATCGAGCCCTGAACACGACATGAGTGCAGCCGCCGACAGTCCGAGCGAGACGCTTCAGCGCCCGCCCTATGGCTTCGCCAGGCGTCATGGCCTGCTCGTGGAGCAGACGGCCGACGGTGCCGTCATCATCTATCATCGCGACCGGCCGAAACCACGCCTGATCGCGGAGCTGCGCCGCTTCCTCGGCCAGCCGGTAGAGCTCCGCCCCATCGATGCCGTGCAATTCGACACCCGCCTGGCAGAGGCCTATCAGCTGGCCGATGACGGCGCGCAGGCCATGATGAGCGACCTGGGCGAGGAGCTCGACCTGGACAGCGTGGCGGCCTCCCTGCCGGAACCGGAGGACCTGCTCGAATCCGAGGATGACGCCCCCATCATCCGCCTGATCAATGCCATCCTCACCCAGGCCATCAAGGAAAATGCCTCGGACATCCACATCGAGAGTTTCGAGGACCGTCTGCTCGTGCGCCTGCGCGTGGATGGCGTGCTGCACGAGATCCTCGAGCCGCCTCGCGCCCTCGGTCCGCTGATCACCTCGCGCATCAAGGTCATGGCGCGGCTCGACATCGCCGAAAAGCGCCTGCCACAGGACGGGCGCATCTCGCTCAAGGTCGCCGGGCACCCCATCGATGTGCGCGTCTCCACCCTGCCGTCCGGTTACGGGGAACGCATCGTGCTGCGCCTGCTCGACAAGCAGGCCGGCCGGCTCGAACTCGGCCGCCTGGGCATGGACCCGCAGACCCATGAGCGCCTCAGGGACCTCATCGCCAAACCCCACGGGATACTGCTCGTCACCGGCCCCACCGGTTCCGGCAAGACCACCACGCTGTACGCGGCACTGGCCCACCTGAACGACAGCAGCCGCAACATCCTGACGGTGGAAGACCCCATCGAATACTTCATCGACGGCATCGGTCAGACCCAGGTCAACAGCAAGGTCGACATGAGTTTCGCCCGGGGGCTGCGCGCCATCCTGCGCCAGGACCCGGATGTGGTCATGGTCGGCGAGATCCGCGACATCGAAACCGTGCACATCGCCATCCAGGCGAGCCTCACCGGCCACCTGGTGTTTTCCACCCTGCACACCAACACGGCCGTCGGCGCAATCACCCGGCTGCGGGACATGGGCGTGGAGCCCTATCTGCTCGCCTCCACGCTGCTCGGCATGCTCGCCCAGCGGCTCGTCCGCACCCTCTGCAGGCAGTGCCGCCAGCCCTACCCGGCCGACACCACGGAATGCGGGCTGCTCAAGGCGGACCCGCAGGATCCGCCGACCCTTTACCGCGCCGTCGGCTGCCCGGAGTGCAACCACACCGGTTACAGCGGCCGCACCGGCATCTACGAGCTGGTGCCCGTCGATGCGACCTTGCGTCGCCTCATCCACGACGGCGCGGCCGAACACGCGCTGGAACGGCATGCCCGCGACATCGCGCCCAGCATCCGGCAGGACGGCCTGCGTCGCGTACTGGCCGGCGACACCACGCTGGAAGAAGTGCTGCGCGTGACTCGCGAAGACGAGTAGGACACCGGTCATGCCCGCCTTCGAATACACCGCGCTCAAACCCTCCGGCCGCAAGGAACGCGGCGTGATGGAGGGGGACAACGCCCACCAGGTCCGCCAGCTGCTGCGCGAAGGCGGACTCACGCCGCTGGAAGTCAGCCCGGTGGACCGACGCGAGCAGCCTGCGGGGATCGGCGGGCGCCTGTGGCGCAGGAAGATGACGGCCGCCGACCTGGCGCTGTTCACCCGACAGCTCGCCACACTGCTGCATGCCGGCTCACCCCTGGAGGAGGCGCTGACCACCATCTCGCGACAGACGCATCGGCGCAGCGTGAAAGGCATCATCCTGGCCGTGCGGGCCCGCGTGGTGGAAGGTCATCCCCTGGCGAGCGGGCTGGCCGATTACCCGCAGGCCTTTCCCGAGCTCTATCGCGCCACGGTCGCCGCCGGTGAGGAATCGGGCTATCTC
This sequence comes from Gammaproteobacteria bacterium, assembly GCA_033839185.1. Lineage (GTDB taxonomy): Bacteria > Pseudomonadota > Gammaproteobacteria > SpSt-1174 > SpSt-1174 > SpSt-1174. Next base: position 30,408 of record JAJLKJ010000078.1, on the reverse strand, counting down.
GATGCAGTACTCGAACGCCTGGCCGACTACACCGAATCACGTCAGACCATGCATCAGCGACTGGTACAGGCCATGCTCTATCCGGTCCTGCTCAGCATCATGGCGCTCGCGGTGCTCGCCGGCCTGCTCGGTTTCGTGGTGCCCAAGGTGGTCGAGGTCTTCGACAACCTGGGACAGGAACTCCCGCTGCTCACCCGCATCCTGCTCGCCAGCAGCGACATCGCCCGCGACTGGGGCATCGTGCTGCTGATCGGCGTTGCCCTGCTGACAGCGGGTTTCTTCCGCCTGATGCGGCGTCCGGCCTTCCGCCGCCGCGTCCATGCACTGCAGCTGCGCCTGCCGCTGTTCGGCGCACTGGTACGCGGCCTCAATGCCGCCCGTTTTGCGCGCACCCTGAGCATCCTCGCCGCCAGTGGCGTACCGATCCTGCAGGCGCTGCAGATCTCGGCCCAGGTGATCAGCAACCTGCCGATGCGCGCGGCGGTCGAGCAGGTTGCCGTCAGGGTGAGGGAAGGCACGGCCATTCATCGCGCCCTGGAGGACGCGGGGCACTTCCCGCCCATGACCATCCATCTCATCGCCAGCGGGGAAAGCAGTGGCGAACTGGACAACATGCTGGAACGCGCCGCCACCCAGCAGGAACGCGAGACCGATGCCACGATCGCCATGGCGCTCGGCGTATTCGAGCCGCTGCTGATCATCGCCATGGGCGGCGTGGTGCTATTGATCGTACTGGCCATTCTGCTGCCCATCTTCGAAAGCCAGCAGATGTTCGGCTAATGCAACCAGAAGGAACGTCCGTCATGCACAAGACTCATGCAATCCCATCGTCATGCGGCAGATCCCAGCATGGCTTCACGCTCATCGAAGTGATCGTGGTGGTGGTGATCCTCGCCATCCTCGCCGCGGCCATCATCCCCAACGTGGTGGACGAGCCGGAGAGGGCCGCCATCACGCGTGCCAAGACCGACATCCGCACGCTGGAAAGCGCCCTGGAGATCTACCGTGCCAACAACTTCCACTACCCCAGCACCGACCAGGGGCTCCAGGCCCTGATCGAAAAGCCCAGCGGCATGCCCGAGCCGCGCAACTGGAAGACGGGGGGTTACATCAAACGCCTGCCAAACGATCCCTGGGGCAATCCCTACCTCTATCTGAACCCGGGGCAACGCGGCGAGATCGACATCTATTCACTGGGGCCCGACCAGCAGCCCAGCGACGACGACATCGGCAACTGGAATCTCGAGTAGGCAGCCGGCTGCAGGCCATGTTTCACGCGCGCGGTTTTACCCTGATCGAGATACTGGTGGTCACCGTCATCATGGCGGTGATCATCGGCAGCGTTTCGCTGACCCTGTTCGACTCCGCCGGCGAGAAACTCGAACAGGAAAGCCATCGCCTGCAGGCCGTCATCGCCTACGCCCAGCAGGATGCCATGCTCCACAATCGCCAGCTGGGGATCAGCTTCGACCCGTCCGGATATGAGTTTCAACGATTGGATCGCGACCGGGCCTGGGTGCCCTACTCCGGCGACCGCCTGCTGATGCCGCACCGCTATGCCGACCCGGTACGGGCCGAGGTCTATCTGGATGGCATCCGCATCGCGCTCGGTGGCAGCCGGGCCGATCAGCCCCAGGTCTTCATCCTGTCCTCCGGGGAGATGCAGCCCTTTACCGTCGAGTTTTTCACCGACGACCGACGGGTCAGCCTGAGCGGCGACGCCCTGGGGCATCTGTCCCTGACACGGGAGCCGTAGCCCGATGCGCCGGCCCGCTGGTTTCACCCTGATCGAACTGCTGGTCGCACTGGCGGTGGTGGCCGTGGCGCTGGCGGCCGTACAACGCACCACCCTGCAGGCAGTGAGCAACACCGATGCCATGCAGATTGCCAGCTTCGCGCACTGGATCGCCCGTGACCACATCACCGGACTGCGCATACGCCAGGAGTGGCCGCGCCCCGGGGAGCAACGCGGCACGCTGCAGCTCGCCGGGCGCGACTGGCACTGGGAGCGCAGGGTGAACAGTACCGAGGACGCGCGCCTGCGCCGCATCGAGATCACGGTGCGCCTGGAAGCGGATCCGCGCGATTCCGTGCGCACCCGTCTTGAAAGCTATCTGCTGCAACCGCAGTCCGTCAGTCCTGCCGCCGGAGGCAGTCGCCGATGACCGGGGCGCGGCACATGCAGGGATTCACCCTGCTGGAGCTTCTGGTCTCGGTGGCGATCTTCGCGATCATGGCCGGGATCATCCAGGTGGGCCTGGTGGCCATACTCGACACCCGGGCCGAGGTCGACGCCATGAGCCAGGACCTCATGCTGCTGCAGCGCGACATGCTGATGCTCGAGCGCGACCTCGCCCATGCGGTGGCACGCCCTTCCCGGGATGCCCTTGGCGACACCCAGCCGGCCTGGTTCGGCGGCCCCGGCACGGGAACGCTCTTCACCTTCACGCGGACCGGCTGGCCCAACCCCGCCGCCGCCCCCCGCAGCGAACTGTTACGCCTGAGCTATGTGCTGGATGGCGACCGGCTGTTGCGCCTGAGCTGGGTGCATGTCGACGGCGCGCCAGCGGATACGGCGTCCACTGCCGTGATGCTCGAAGGCACACAGGGGGCGGACGTCCGCTTCCTGACGACCGACGGGCAGTGGGTCACGGACTGGCCGCCACCGGACGCAGTCGACCCGAACGTCCCGCCGCGCGCCGTACAACTGACCATCGACCATCCGCGCTGGGGTCCGATAGAGCGACTGCTGCAGGTGGGGACATGATGCAGCATCACGCACATCGACAGCAGGGTGTCGCACTCATCACGGCCATGGCCGTGGTGGCCGTAGCCGTGTCTGCCGCGGCCTTTCTCGCCTTCGACCAGCAACTCGGCATTCGCCAGAGTCACAACCTGCTGGCACACGATCAGGCGATGGAATACGTGCACGCCGCCGAGGGTCTGGCGCAGATCGCGCTCATGGAGGATGACCCCGGCATCGACTCGCCGGACGAGACCTGGGCACAGCCCGCCAGCCTGCCCCTCTCCGACCAGGCCATGATTGCCGGCCAGATCATCGACCTGCAGGGGCGGTTCAACCTCAACAGCCTGCTCACCGCCGACGGCAAGCTCGACGGCGTCGCGCTCGCCCGCCTGGAGCGGTTGCTGGCGGAGCTGGAGCTGCCCCCGGAACTGGCTGCTGCCATCGTCGACTGGATCGATGCCGACCGCGAACCCCAGGGCATGTTCGGCGCGGAGGACGACAGCTATACCCGCCTCGACCCGCCCTACCTGCCACCCAATGCACGCATGCTGAGCCCGACGGAATTGCGGCTGGTGGCGGGCATCGACGAGGAGGGCTATCAGCGCCTCGCGCCACAGGTCACCGCCCTGCCCGACGCCACGCCCATCAATATCAACACGGCCTCGCCCGAGCTGCTTGCCGCCATCGGCATCCCCGAGGACGCGATCGCGACCGTCCTCGAGGCCAGAACCGCGACACCCTTTGCCTCGGTCGACGCCCTCCTGTCCCTGCCGGCGCTCAAGGGTTCGGGCATCGAACGCACCGGCCTGAGCGTCAGCTCGCGTCATTTTGCCCTCTACAGCCAGGTGCGTTTCGCCAGCGCCGAACTCTCGCTGTTCAGCCTGATACGGCGCGAGGAAAACGGTACACTGAAAATCCTGCATCGTCGCCAGGAGCTCTTCTGACGCCATGGATACCGTGATCGCCCGTCAGCATCCGCATGCACCTGACCTGCTGCAATGGCGTGTCGATCCGTCCAGCGGCGAACCGCAGTTCGGCGAGGGCGGTTTCGCCGAGCTGGCAGGTATCTGCGAGGATGCACGCCTGCTCTGGCTGGTTCCGGCCGAGGACGTCCTGCTCACCGAGGTGACCATCCCCAATCGCCGGGAACTCAACCGCGCGACACCCTACGTCCTGGAGGACGAGCTCGCCGAGGATGTCGAGAACCTGCACTTCGCCTTCGGCAAGGCCGAAGACAACGATCCGGTACCCGTTGCCGTGGTTGCCCGGAAACGCCTGCAGACATGGCTGACCGGTCTCGAGAGCAACGGCCTCTACCCCCATGCACTGGTACCGGATGTCCTGGCACTGCCGTTCACCGAGGGGCATGTCAGCCTGCTGCTCGAGGGCCGGCGCGGGCTGCTGCGCACCGGGCCCGCCTGCGGCCTCGCCGCGGACGACAGGGCGTTCGAGGCCCTGCTGTCTGCGACGCTGGAGGCGGCCAGCAACACCCCGGCGGGGCTCGACGTCTGGCGCTGCGGCGAGGCCGGCATCCCCAGCCCCCAGCCCTCCGGCACCCCGGTAAAAGAGCTGCCCTGCGGCGGGAACCCGCTCACGCTGATCCCCCCCGCATGGGGCCGTTATCCGCCGCTCAACCTGCTGCAGGGGGCCTACCGCTCCAGACGCCTGGCACGCCGTCACGCCCCCTGGTGGATCGCGGCCGCACTGGCGGCCAGCTGGCTGTTGCTGACCTTTGCCCAGGACCTGCTGCACTACAGCGAGCTCGACCACCTGAAGGCGGAGTATCAGGACGCCATGCGCGCGCTCTACCTCGACACCTTCCCGGATGCCAGCCGGGTCCCTGACCCCCGGCTGCTGATGGAACAGCGCCTGGAGGCCTTCCGCGCCAGCAGTCGGGGAGGCACCGGCACGTCCTTCCTGACCATGCTGGATACCGCCGGAGGGGCGATCACGGATCTCGACCAGGTGCGCATCAACCTGATCACCTTCCGCAACGGCCGGCTGGAGCTCGAACTCGAGACAGGGGACGCGGGCACACTGGAACAGATCAAGCAGACCATTCAGGCCAATGGCCTGAATGCCAGCCTGCAGTCCGTGGACACCCAGGGCAGCCGCGTCATCGGCCGGCTCAACGTGGAGCAGACACGATGAGGACATGGCTCGAGCAGCTCACCCCGCGCGACCGGCGCATACTGATCGCGGGGGGCGCCATCGCCCTGCCGCTGCTCTTCTACGTGCTGGCATGGGCACCGCTACAGCGCCAGATCACGCAGCTGGAGACCAGCGTCGCGGCCCAACGCGCGAGCTTCTCCTGGATGCAGTCCGCCGCCGTGGAAGTGGCGCGCCTGCGCACCCGCAATGCCAACCTCGCGCAGGCGGGCGGTTCGCTGCTCTCCATCGTCAACCAGAGCGCACAACGGCATGAACTGGCCAAAACGATCCAGCGCATGACGCCCCAGGGTGAGCAGGCCATCGAGCTGCTGATCAGCAGTGTAAACTTCGATGGCTTCGTCACCTGGCTCGGCGACCTGGAACTGGAGCATTCCATCATGGTGTCCACCCTCACGCTCACCCGCACCGAACTGCCCTGCCGGGTCGATGTGCGCCTGACCCTGGAGCGCCGGTGATGAAACCCGTCACGGCGAAGGCGGTGTTCGGCTATGCCGGCCTGTTCCTGCTCGCCTACCTGCTGTTCCTGCTGGCCGGGCTCCCCGCCCAGCTGGCGCTCGAGCGCATCGCGCTGCCCGAGGGACTGAAACTCGCCAACCCCCAGGGCAGCGTCTGGTCCGGCCAGGCGGCCGTATCTGATCGCCGGGGCCCGTTGGGCGATGTCAGCTGGCAACTGGACCTCCTGCCCCTGCTCATCGGACGGCTCGGCGCCGACCTGCAGTTCAACGGCCCGCTGGGGGAGGCGCGTGCACATGTCTGGGTGAACGAGTCCGAACTCGACATCAGCGAGCTCGACCTCTCGCTGGACGTCCTGGCCATCACCTCGCGCCCCCCCGGTCTCGCCCCCACCCGCGGCCGGCTCACCGGGCGCATCGACCATGCGCATGCCGATGCCACCGGCATCACGCTGATCGAGGGGCAGCTCAGGCTGCAGCAGGTCGCCCTCACCTTTCCCGGCGACCTGGAACTCGGCGATTTCACCGTCGACTTCTCCACCACCGGCAAGATCGTGACTGGCACCATCACCAGCAGCGAGGAACCACTGAGTGCACGCGGCCAGTTCCGGCTCACCCAGGGCAGCCGCTACCAGCTCAACGTGACGCTGCGTCCGCACCCGGATGCCGACCCGGCACTGGTCAATGCCCTGAGGCTGGCCGGACGGCCGGCCACCGATGGCAGCATCACCCTGGTGCAACGCGGGGAACTGCAACGCTGGATCGGCAATTAGGCCACGCGGGCAGGCGCAAAACGGCGCACTGGCGTATCATGCCCCATCCACTCACAGGCAAGATGGCTGACGGCATGGCCAAGAAGAAACTCGCGGACATCAAGGTGAAGATCACGCCGGAGAACAAGTGCGGCTTTTGCACCAACTCCAAGTGCTGCACCTACATCACACAGGAAATCGACACGCCGAAGAGCAAGTACGACTTCGAACACCTGCTGTGGCAGGTCTCGCACGAGAACATCGCGACCTACAAGGACGAGGATGGCTGGTATCTGCTGGTGGAGGCGCGCTGCACCCACCTCCTGCCGGACGGCGGCTGCGGCATCTACGAGCACCGTCCCGAGATCTGTCGCGAGCACTCCAACGACTACTGCGAGTTCGACGCCCCCGCCGAGGACGGCTTCGAGCTCTACTTCCCCGACTACGCCTCGCTGCTGAAGTACTGCAAGAAGCGCTTCAAGAAGTGGGAGCGCGGCTGAGGCCGGGTCAGCCGCCGCGCCGTGCCGCGGCGGCCTCGATCGCCGGGATCATCACGCCGACGCCTTCCACCGCCGGATAGTCGGCCGTGTCCTTCGCCGCCCCCTTCGTGTCCGGCTGGCGCACGGCCAGCAGATAGCCCACCCCGTAGTCACGGGCGGCCGCCAGCACGCTGAGATTGTCATCCACCATGAGGGTGGTGGCGGGATCATAGGGCTCGACGGCATTGAGCCTGGCCCAGAACCCCGGCTGCTCCTTGGCCAGCCCCAGCGCATGGGAGGTGATCACCCGATCGAAATGCCCCTCGATGCCCGTGTAGTCGAGCTTGAGGGAGACACTGGCGCCATGGGCATTGGTCAGCAGCACCACGCGCTTGCCCGCCCGGCGGAGGGTATCGAGAAACTCCGGCACGTGGCTGTGCACGTCGATGAGGTGGGCCACCTCGTGCTTGAGGGCAACGATGTCCAGCCCCAGCTCGCGGCTCCAGTGATCCAGGCAATACCAGGACAGGGTGCCTTCCGCCGCCTTCAGCCGCGGATACAGGCGGCCCTTGGCCTCGGTCACGCCGATCCCGTGCTCCTCGGCATAGCGCAGCGGCAGGTGCTCCAGCCAGAAATGGTTGTCGAAGTGCAGATCGAGCAGCGTCCCGTCCATGTCGAGAAACACGGTGCGGATGCGCGCCCAGTCGGGGGCCGGCAGCCCGTTCGGCGAGGGGAAAATGGTTCCGGTATCCATGTGCGCAGTGTACACGAGGCCCGGCAGACCGTGGCCGGATTGGCTATAAGAGGCGGGGAACTCCGGGACGATTCGCGACTCCCTCTGGTTACGTCAGCCGCAAACGACGAGGTGCCCCATGCCCGCCCGATTCCTGCCCCTGCTCGCCAGCCTCACACTGCTGCCCGCCACCCTCCTGGCCACCGACCCCGACGAGGCCTGGCTGGAGGACGACAGCGAATTCCGTGCCCTGGAGGTCAACGAGGGCGAACTCCGGTTCATCGAACAGCCCGCGGGCAAACCGGTGCACCATCACCACAACACCATCGAACTCTCCGCCAGCAGCCTGGAGGACGGCTGGGTGGGGCTGGTACAGTGCCACGAAAACCTCGATGCCGTCCGTCGCGCCCAGGTCGTGTACAATGAGGACCGCAGCCGTGGCCTCGAGGTCACCGAGGTCGAGAACATCGGCCGGGCCTGGGTCGAGGGCGCCAGCGTCCAGCTCGAGGACGTCCGCCCGCAGGCGCGGCTGTGTGTGCGGGCCGAGACGCGAGCCCTGGTCGCAAACGGGGACGGCAGCTACACCCTGCGCAACGGGCCGTTCATGCGCCGTTTCCTCGACGGCTACTACCCGATGCGGGTATCGATGGACATCCGGCTCCCCGCGCGGCAGCTGCGCTTTGCCGGGATACAGCCCCCACGCCAGGAGGGCTTTGACGTGACATCCAGTACGCAGGGGGTCGAGATCAATGCCTGGTTCGAAGGAAGACTGCAGACCGAGGTCCGTTTCGACCGCTGCAACCGCGCCGGACCACCCACCTGCTGAGCGCCCGCCGGTGGCGCCCGAGGGCTGACGCCACATGGCCGAGAAGAAGAAACCCCGCATCCTGGATCAGCGCATCGTCGCCGAGAGCCGCCTGTTCAGCATCGAGCAGATCGAGCTCGAGTTCGCCAACGGCAACCGCGCGCAATACGAGCGCCTGCGCAGCTCCGGCTTCGGCGCCGTGCTCATCGTCCCCCTGCTCGACCCGCACACCGTGCTACTCATCCGCGAATACGCCGGCGGCACCGACCGCTATGAACTGGCCCTGCCCAAGGGGCGTATCGAGCGCGACGAGGACATCCTCGAGGCCGCCAACCGCGAGATCATGGAAGAGGTCGGCTACGGCGCCCGCCGGCTCGAGATCCTGAACCACCTGAGCCTCGCCCCGGGCTATCTCGGCCACACCACCCACATCGTGCTGGCCACCGAACTCTACGAGAAGCGCCTGCCGGGCGACGAGCCCGAGGAGATCGAGGTGGTGCCCTGGCGGCTGGACCGGCTCGACGAGCTGGTGGCCCGCGAGGACTTCACCGAGGCCCGCAGCATTGCCGCCCTCTACCTCACCCGCGACCGCCTCGCCCGCGAACCCGCATGAGGCCTGACGCCGACACCCTGGACGGGCTGCTGCGCCAGGGCCTGGCCCTGGCCCGCGAGGCCGGCGTCGAGATCCTGCGCGTCTACCGCGAGGGCTTCGATGTGCAGGAAAAGGCCGACCGCAGCCCGCTGACCACCGCCGACCTGGCGGCCCATCGCTGCATCGTCGGCGGCCTGAGCACGCTGCAGCCACACTACCCCGTGCTCTCGGAGGAGTCCGATGCCATCCCCTTCAGCGAGCGCGCCGGCTGGGAGACCTACTGGCTCATCGACCCGCTGGACGGTACGCGCGAATTCATCAAGCGCAACGACGAGTTCACGGTCAACATCGCCCTGGTGCACGACCACCGGCCGATCCTCGGCATCGTGCATGCCCCGGCGCTGGGCACCAGCTATTACGCGCTCGACGGCGGGACCGCCTATCGCCAGGACGACTCCGACCCGCCGCGCCCCATCCACGTGCGCCGGCTGGGCAGCCGGCGCCCCGTCGTGGCCGGTGCCCGGTCGCATGCCGGCTCCCGCCTCGGCCGCTTCCTCGAGAACGTCGGCCCGCACAAGCACATCAGCATGGGCAGCGCACTCAAGTCCTGCCTGGTGGCAGAAGGCACGGCCGACCTGTACGTGCGCCTGGGCCCCACCTCCGAGTGGGACACGGCCGCCGCCCAGTGCGTGGTCGAGGCGGCCGGCGGCCAGGTCACCGACACCGCCATGAATCCCCTGCGCTACAACACGCGCGACAGCCTGCTCAACCCCGAATTCTTCGTCTTCGGCGCCGACAGCCGCGACTGGTCGATCTGCCTGCCGGCCGACTAGCCTCCCGCCAGCGCCGACGCCCCACTCTTCGCGCGAACCATCCGCCGTCATCCGGCTGTCACGTCGGTTTCGTATCGTTCACGCCCTGTGCATCCATCCTCATGCCGGGCCGACTGCATGCCTTCAACCTCCCAGGCCGAACTCAACCGCATTCTCGATGCCCGGGCGCTCAGTGCCCTGTTCCAGCCCATCGTGGACTTCCAGGACCGCTGCATGCTGGGCTATGAGGCCCTGATCCGCGGCCCGTCCGACAGCAGCCTGCATGCCCCGATCAACCTGTTCGAGGCCGCCAATCGCTACAACCGGCTCGCCGATGTGGAGCTGCTGGCGCGCGAGATCTCCGCTCTGCAGTTCGCCCATCTGGACCTCGCCGGCAAGCTCTTTCTCAATGTCAGCCCGACCAGCCTGCTGGAACGCAACTACCCGTCGAACCAGACGCCGCAGATCCTGGAGCAGGCGGGCATCAGTCCCCGCTCGGTCGTCATCGAGATCTCAGAGCAATACCCGCTGGATGATTACGATCTGATCCGGGATACCGTGCGCCATTACCGGGCCATGGGATTCGAGATCGCCATCGATGACCTGGGTGCGGGCTACGCGGGACTGCGCAGCTGGTCGGAGCTGCGCCCGGACTACGTGAAGATCGACCGGCACTTCATCGCAGGCATCGATGAAGACATCGTCAAGCAGGAGTTCGTCCGTTCGATCATCGACATCGCCGCCGGCCTGGGCTGCCGCGTGATTGCCGAGGGCATCGAGACGGCCGCCGAATACCAGACCGTATTCAACATGGGTATCCGCCTGGGCCAGGGCTATTACTTCGGCCGCCCACAGGCCATGCCGCCGGACCAGCTGGACGAGTCGCTGCTGCATTGCCGTAACTGCGGCGGCAACCAGCGTACGCCCCGGCTGTCCGAGACCATCGAAAGCCTGGCCGTGCGCGTGCCGTCGGTGGAGGCCGGCACACGCGTCAACCAGGTGGCGGAGATGTTCCAGATGGTGCAGGGACTGCAGTCGCTGCCGGTGCTGCGCCAGCAACGCCCGGTGGGCATCATGCACCGCGACACCATGCTGGAGCTCTTCGCCAGCCGCTATGGCCGCGAACTGCATGGCAAGAAACCCATCGAGCAATTCATGGATTCCCGGCCCATGATCGTGGCCCATGACTCCCCGGTGGAGGCCGTCAGCCAGAAGCTCACCGAGAATCCCCAGCTGGACATGCGCCATGACTTCATCATCAGCAAGCAGGGGAAGTACCTCGGCATGGGTCATGTACGCGATCTGCTGCGCAAGATCACCGACCTGCAGATACGCAATGCCCGCCACTCCAACCCGCTCACCCAACTGCCCGGCAACGTACCGATCTACGAGACCATCGATCGCCTGTTGCAGGAAGGCGGCGACTTCCACATCGCCTATTTCGATCTCGACAATTTCAAGCCCTATAACGACACCTACGGCTACAGCAAGGGCGACCAGGTCATCAAGCGGCTGGCGCAGATACTGGAAACCGGGCTCGATCCGCGTAACGACTTCATTGGCCATGTCGGCGGCGATGACTTCGTCGCCATTCTGCGCAGCACCGACTGGCAGGCCCGTTGTCAGCACATCCTGGAAGCCTTTGCCAATGCCACGATGGATTTCTACGAGCCGGCCGACATCGCCCGCGGCGGCATCGAGGCCAGTGACCGGCAGGGTCAGCCTACCTTCTTTCCACTGTTGAGCCTGTCAGTGGGGGTGGCGAGTCCGGATGCCCGTCGCTGCGCCTCCCATCACGAGGTGGCCACATTGGCCACCGATGCCAAGCACATGGCCAAGACGATGGAGGGCAATGCGCTGTTCGTCTCCCGGCGGCAGCACCTTACCCCGACGCATGATGCCGTCGATACGGCACGCGCCGTCGGCGAGGCATGAAAAAGCCGGGCAGAAGCCCGGCTTTTTCACCTGCACCAGTCAGAACCGGATCAGAAGTTGAACTGTACCCCGGCCGAGAGCTGTCCGAGATCCGACTCGACGTGGGTATATTCGACCAGGCCCCGCAGATCGCCACGCAACGGAATGACGAGGCCGACGCCGTACATCAGCTCCAGGTCGCTGTCGGAGGCGGAACCACCCGGGCCATCGGCCTCGGCATCCAGGTAACCCATGCCGAGCTTGCCGCGCAGCTTGAAGTCGCCATTGAGCGGCACGTTGTACACGCCAAAGCCGGCCAGGTACCAGTAGGAGATCTCGACCGTGCCGCCCGGCACATCGCGCTCCGGATCGACCAGGCTCATGCCGAGTTCGGCCTCGAAGGCCAGATTGGGAACCAGGTGCTCCGCCGGCAGGCCCAGCGTGCCTGCGACCATCAGACCCTCGTCGAAACCGTCCACGTCGGCAATGCCCAGCTGGGCGCCGAAATAGGGGCTGGCCGATGCGTAGGTGCCATCGGCGGCCAACGCGGGCCCGCCGGCGGCCAGGGCCGTCATCATGCCCAGTGTCATCAACGTCTTTTTCATCTTGAACTCCTTGTCAGTGGTGGACGAAACGGCGGGGAGTATACCGCCTGCGGCATACCGGAAAATACCGGGTGGTGTCACAGCCCTGACAGGAGAGGGAGTCAGTCGATCAACGCGGAGAGCGCCGGCTTGGCGGCCGGGCGACCGAGGTAGAACCCCTGGAACAGGTCGGCCCCCAGTTCGTGCAGCATCGCGTATTGCTCGCCCGTCTCGATCCCTTCGGCCAGCACCAGCTTTCCCTCCTCCCGGCCGAGGTCGATGATGCTGCGGCAGATGGAACGATGGATGCGCGAGTCCGCCACCCTTGCGACCAGTTCGCGGTCGAGCTTGATGAGGTCCGGCTCGAGTTCGGCCAGCAGGAACAGGCCGGAATGCCCGGTTCCCAGGTCGTCCAGGGCGACGCCGAATCCGCTTGCGCGATAATGGTCGAGGATGCGGCGCAGGTGCGCGGCGTCCTCGATCTTCTCGCTCTCCACCACCTCGAAGATCACCCGCTCCTTGGCCAGACCCGCCCGGTCCACGGCCTTCAGTGTCGTACGCAGACAGACCGTGGGCTCGTAAATGGTGGTCGGCAGGAAGTTGATGAGAAAGCGGGCATCCTCCGGCGCCTTGGCGGCCGCCGCATTGGCGACATGGGTCTCGCGGCAGATCCGATCGAAGTAGAACAGCAGGTTCTCGTCCCGCGCCCAGCCGATGAGACGATCCGGCGTGATCAGCCCGCCGGCCTCGTCGTGCGCGCGCACCAGGCATTCGTAGCCCCATACCCGGAGGTCGCGATCGAAGACCGGCTGAAACCAGGTGGCCAGCCGCCGCTTCTCCAGCAGGGCATAGAGCGGGTTGGCATCGTAGCCGGCCAGGTTCTTCGACAGGGGTTCCGCCGGCTGCCCCTCGCCATCGAGCCACAGGGCCTCCATCCCGTCGAAGGCCTCGGAGGCGATCTCGCGCAGATAGACCGCCAGCTCCGCCGGACTGGAAAAGCGCGCCCCGCCCCCGATCTCCAGGTCAAAGGAACGCCCGTCCGCCACCGACTCCCACCCGAGCTTGGCTGCCGCCGTATGCACCACCTCGGGGACCGCCCCCGCCTCCGCAAAGCGGATACGCAGCCGCCGTCTGCCCGAATGGCATTGGCAATCATGTGTCATGTCTAAATCCACCACGTCAACGAGCCGTCTCTCCTGAGCCCGAAACTACGCGATACCACAGGGCGGCTCAAGCCGTGCGGCGCTGATACCCGGGGCAGGATATGTATATACTCCCCTCCATACACCCACTCCTGGGTCCGGGCCACTGCCAGCCCGCCCCGTCAAACCGGCAAGCTTGCATGAAACCCAGCCCGACCCTGCTACATCGACTCGGCATTGCCGGACGCTGCACCCTGTATTACGGCCTCTTCGGCACGGGCTGGATCCTGCTGTCGGACTGGATCGTCAGCCTGGCCCCCCTCAGTATCGAACAGATGCGTCAGGTGCAGAGCACCAAGGGACTCATCTTCGTCCTGCTCTCCATCCTGTTCGTGTACTTCATGGTCCGCCACGAGTCACGCCACACCGACGAGGCGCGCCAGGCACTCGCCGACGAGCGTCGCCGCCTGGCGGCCATCATCGACGGCACCCGGGCCGGGACCTGGGAATGGAACGTCCTCACCGGCCAGACCATCTTCAACGAGCGCTGGGCCGGCATCCTGGGCTACAGGCTGGAGGAACTCGAGCCCACGGACATCGAGACCTGGCGCCGGCTCACACACCCGGACGACCTCTCCCGCGCCGAACAACTGCTCCAGCGCCACTTCTCCGGCGAGCTGGATCATTACGACATCGAATTCCGCATGCGCCACCGGCAGGGGCACTGGGTCTGGATCCATGATCGCGGCCAGGTGATCACCCGTGACGCCGACAATCGCCCCGAATGGGTGATGGGCACACATACGGACATCACCCGGCGCAAGCAAAGCGAGGAACGCCTGGGCATTGCCGCCGTGGCCTTCGAGTCGCAGGAAGGCATCATGATCACCGATCGCAGCGGCCGCATCGAACAGGTCAACCGCGCCTTCACCCGCATCACGGGCTACGCCCCCGAGGAGGTTGTCGGCCAGACACCGCGCATTCTGCAGTCGGGGCGTCACGACCCGGCCTTTTATGCCGACATGTGGCAGGCCATCGGCGAACGCGGCTACTGGGAAGGCGAGATCTGGAATCGCCGCAAGTCCGGCAGCGTCTACCCCGAATGGCTCTCCATCAGCGAGGTCTGCAACGATGCCGGCGAGACCACGCATTATGTGGCGGCCTTCTCCGACATCACCGACCGCAAGGACGCCGAGCGCCGCATCCACCAGCTGGCCTTCTACGACCCGCTCACGCACCTGGCCAACCGCCGCCTGCTCAACGACCGGCTGGCACATGCCCTGGCCACCAGCAACCGGTCCGGCGAACGCGGTGCCGTGCTGATGATCGATCTCGACCGTTTCAAGACCCTCAACGACACGCGCGGACACGATGCCGGCGATACACTGCTGGTACAGATCGCGCAGCGCCTGCGCATGCTGGTGCGCGAGGTCGACACCATCGCCCGTCTCGGCGGCGACGAGTTCGTCATCCTGCTCGAGGCCCTGGACAGCAACGATGCGACCGCCACCCGGCAGGCTGAAGATATTGCGGAAAAGATCCGCCACAACCTGAGCGAGCCCTATGACCTCGGTGTGATACGCGCCTACCGCATCACCCCGAGTATCGGCATCACCCTGTTCCAGGGGCAGGGCACCCCGCTGGAAGACCTGCTCAAACAGTCCGACATGGCCCTCTACGCCGCCAAGTCGGCGGGGCGCAACACCGCCGTCTTCTTCAACCCGCGCATGCAGCGCGCGGTCGAGCAACGCGCCTCGCTCGAGGCGACCCTGGCCAATGCCCTGGAAAACGATGAGCTGGCACTGCACTACCAGCCACAGATCGACCGCACCGGAAATCTCACCGGCGCCGAGGCCCTGTTGCGCTGGCTGCCAGCGGACGAGGCGCCTGTCTCGCCCGCCACCTTCATCCCGCTGGCCGAGGAGACCGGACTCATCGTCCCGATTGGAGACTGGGTCCTCAAGCAGGCCTGCCTCACCACCATCGACTGGAACCGGCGTCAACCGCAGTCACCGCGCTGCATCGCAGTCAATGTCAGCGCCCGCCAGTTCCACCAGAACGATTACGTACAGCGAGTGACACACATCCTGGAAGAAACCGGTGTCGACCCGCGACTGATCAAGCTGGAACTCACGGAGACCGTCGTACTGGGCGACCCGAAGGAGATCGCGGGCAAGATCCACCAGCTGCGCGAACTGGGGCTGCGCTTCTCCATGGACGACTTCGGCACCGGCTACTCCTCGCTCTCCTACCTCAAGCGCCTGCCGCTGGACCAGGTCAAGATCGACACCTCCTTCGTCCGCGACGTGCTGCTCAACCCCAGCGATGCCGCCATCATCCACGCCATCATCGCCATGGGGCACTCCCTCAATCTCGAGGTCATCGCCGAGGGCGTGGAGACGAAGGAGCAGCAACGCTTTCTCGAGACCGCCGGCTGCGATGCCTACCAGGGCTACCTGTTCGCCCGTCCCATGCCGCAATCGCAACTCTTCGAGTACACGCCCGACCTCCCGGCATGACATCAGGATGCGATTTTGGGCGTTAGGCGTTAGGCGTTAGGCGTTAGGCGTTAGGCGTTAGGCGTTAGGCGTTAGGCGTTAGGCGTTAGGCGAAAAGTCTAGGCGCCACAGAGGGCACAGAGCTCACGGAGGCAAACCGGTCAGATTCTTCCTCTGTGTACTCTGTGCCCTCTGTGGCCAAAACCGTCCAGGCAAAAAAAACCCCGGAAGCCCGGGGTCAACGTCACTGCCATACCCTGATTACGCAGGTTCTTGTTATCGCTTGCAGGAGCCTTTAATCCTAGAAGACCATGAAGACCTGGACGGACAGGCGGTCATCGATCGCCTCGCCGATCTGGTTCGGCACGGCATTGGCCGGCAGGTTGGGTGCCTCCAGGTCACGCATCTCGTAGTTCACGATCAGCCGCGACTTGCGGTTGAAGAAGTACTGCGCGCCCAGTGTCACGGTCTCGAACTTGCGTTCCTCCACGTCCGTCTCCGTACCACGGTTCAGCACGTCATAGCGCACATCCAGCTCGATCTTCGGCGTGATCCTGTAGCCGAAATCGAGGTAGTAACCATTCGCCTTGTCTTCGGGTAGGAGGTTGAAGGTGGAGACGATCGTACCGGCATTGTTCAGCGAGCCCGCCACGGCCCCGCCGTCGGTGCCGTTGAAGATCATGCCCTCGGCCTGGTTGTACTCGGCGAAGAAGCGGTACTTTCCGCGGCGGTAGGTCGTACCCAGGCCGGAGCGCTCGTAGTCGTATTCGTTCTCGACCCGGTTGCCCGCGGCCAGCTGCACGCTGTCGAGCACGGTGCGCTTGCCGTCATGCATCCAGGCATAGAGCTTCCAGCCCTCGCGTCGCGGCCCCTGCCCGCCGAAGACCCATTCGGAGGACCAGTAGGCGCGGGTATCGAGGTTGTCGTCGGTATTGCCGGCATTCACGCCACTGCCGTTGCCGAGCATCACGGCGTAGGTATGCTCCCAGTCGCCTCGGCGGAAGGCATCGAAGACCATGGCGCCGGTATCGCGGGCCGCACCGAAGTCGCTGAAGGTGTTGCCTTCCTCGCAGTAACGGCTGTAGAGGGTGCCAGCACCATAGACACAGGGCGCGAGGCCATCCGTGGGCAGGTGCCGTTCGTTGAGCTGCTGATCGGTGAAGGCGGTGAAGTTGACATAGTCCATCGTCCCCACGCCCTGGAAGATCTCCTCGCTCATCGGCGTCTTGAACAGGCCCAGTCGCACACGCGCACCCGGGATGTGATTGAGTGTCACGCTGGCATCGGAGATGACGCCCGCCCCGCCCTTGCCGGCGGTGATGCCGTTGTCACCAAACTCCGCCAGCAGGAAGTAATTCACCTTGCTGTCGATCGGCATGGCCACACCACGCACGCCGATGCGGGCGCGCAGCAGCTGAAACTGCGAATCCGAGCTCAGGTCGGTGGGGATCATGTTGGGCTGCATGGGCTGGCCTTCCCACGGACCTGCCGGCAGCTCGGTGCCATCAGTGGCGCGATAGGTTGGTTGCACGAACCCCCAAAGCCTGGCCCGTTCGGCCATGCCATCCGGCTCCGTGCCCTGCAGCATCACCCAGTTGGCGGCCTGCGCCTGACCGGCCACGACCATACCCAGGGCCAGCGCCACCGCGCCAGCCAGTCTCTTCCCTTTCATCATGAATTCAAACCCCCGAATGTTTTTCTTTGTTCTTTCTCGCCGCACACGCAGGCGGAATCGTTACCCGGTTTACGGACGGATCAGCGTGTAGCCCTCGGCCTCAAGATCCAGGACCCGCACCACGCCGGCAGAAACCCGCACGGCCTTGTCGTTCAAGGCCGGCTCCTCGCCGAGGATGCGCGACATGTTGGCAATCGTGTTTTCGCAGGCCGCGAACCGCACGCCCTGCTGTGAAAGATCACCAATACGCCCCCTGTTCGCGTTATCGGCAAACAGCAGCCTCAGACCCGGCCCAAAGGCCACGATTTCGATGTCCACCTTGTCAGGTCCGTAATGCTTGATCAGGTTGCTCGCGACATTCAGCACCAGCGTCTGCTTGAACGGATCCTCATCCGATATCTGCAGGACGACATGCTTCTCGGCGAACGGCTTGGAGGATGACTCTGCCGCGACGACGTTTGACCCGGCGCAGACAGTCACCAGCAATACTGCGAACCACGCGGCGATAAAGGAGTGGCGTTTCATTATCCTGCCTCTGTTGTTGTTGATGATTCCCTGGCATACGTGACTGCACTGTTCTGCATTCACGACGGATTGACGCGCGCTGGATGACAAATATTCCTTTCACTGCACGGCACCCTCCCTGGCGGGCAGCATGATGGCAGGCAATATCCCGTCAAAACCACGGACGCGGGACATGAAGAACTGACGCCATCCATCATGCCCGGAAGATTAGAAATTCATTAAATACTTCTGTTTCTTTCGATGTGATGCCGGTGGCGGTAGACTGCTTCACGGCAAAGGGGAACACGCCGCTACCAAGTCACCGACAGACAAACCACGTCGCAAAACCGCCATCGCCGCAAGGCACGTACGCAAAAGAGCGGGAATAGAGAAAACCGGCGACGCATCATGCAGGGTAGGTGGAGAGATGAAAGTACTCGAGCACATCTGTGCGACGCGCACGTTCAAGAAGAAGCTGGAGGCCAGCCGAACGCGGCTCTACCGCATGGCGCTGGCCTGGTGTGGAGACCCCATGCTGGCCGACGACCTGGTCCAGGACACGCTGATCAAGGCCATGCAGAAGAGCCACCAGCTGCGTGACGGCAACAAGCTGGAGCACTGGCTCAGCGCCATCCTCAGCAACACCTGGCGGGAACACCTGCGCCGGCAGAAGCCCGGGGTGGAGATCGACGACGAGATGTTCGTCTGCGAGAATTGCCCCGAAGTCGAGATGACCAGCCAGGAGATCGTCAATCGTGTGCGCCGTGCCGTGGGCAAACTGCCCATCGGTCAGCGTGAGGTGCTCACACTGGTGGACCTCGAAGGCTTTGCCTACGCCGAGACGGCCGAGATCCTCGACATCCCGGTTGGCACGGTGATGAGCCGCCTGTGTCGGGCCCGTCGCGCCCTGACCGGGTTTCTCACCGATCTGCACATGCCTGCAACCGCCGCAAGCGAGGCGGGCAGACCTCATCTGAGGAGGGTTAAATGACCGAGAGCGTTCGCGACGAAGCGCGTATCCATGCCTACCTGGACGGCGAACTCAGCCACCAGGAGCGTGACGCCTTCCTGCTCGACATGGAAAAGGACCCGGCCCTGCGCGCCGAGTGCGTCGAGCTGCGCAACCTCAAGGACCTCGTGCGCCACGCCTATGACGGGGTGGAGGCACCACGCCGCGAGGTCGTCGACAGCAACCACCCGCGCAAGCGTCTGGCGGCCTTCGGCGTCGCGGCCGCCCTACTGATCTCACTGGGCTTCTCCGGCGGCTGGCTGGCCAACCATCACAGCACCAGCCCCCTGCAGCAGGTGGCGACGGCAGAACAGGCGCCGCGCATTCTCCTGCATATCGCCACGGCCGAGCCGGCCAAGATGCAGGCCACGCTCGATCGCGCCGAGTCGCTGCTCGAGGAATACCGCGAACAGGGCGTACAGATCGAGGTCGTGGCCAACAGCGAGGGACTGCATATGCTGCGCGCGGGCGGCTCCCCCTACGGCCAGCGCGTGCTGGCCATGATGGCCGAGCACGAGGAACTCCAGTTCATCGCCTGCGACACCGCCATCCGCCACCTCGAGCGCGCCGGCGTCGAGGTGGTGCTGCTGCCCAGGACCCATACCGCCCCCTCCGCCGTGGAACACATCATCGAGCGGATGCGCGAGGGCTGGACCTACATCAAGGTCTAGCCTCCCCACCCTGCTACCGAGCATCGAAGCGGCCCTCGTGGCCGCTTTTTTTCGTTTGGGATGACAGCACAGCGGGTGATGCGTCCCCCTTGACGCCACCGGATCATTAAATGATAATAATTCGCGTTACGACTTTTATCCACGATCCACTCCATTCATTCAACCAGGGAGTCGTTGTATGCGTAGTCGTTTTCTGATGCTGGCCGGCCTGCTGGCCCTGGGCCTGTTCGGTGCCGCCGCCCAGGCCGCCGAAGAGGTCAACCTGTACTCCGCGCGCAAGGAAGAGCTCATCAAGCCCCTGCTGGAACGCTTCACGAAGGAAACCGGCATCGAGGTCAACCTGGTCACCGGCAAGGCCGATGCCCTGCTGCAGCGCCTGCAGTCCGAGGGCCGCAACACCCCGGCCGACCTGCTGCTGACCACCGATGCGGGCCGTCTGCACCGCGCCAGGGAGGCCGGCGTGCTGCAGCCGATCGACTCGACCGTGCTCGAGGACGCCATCCCCGCCAGCTACCGCGATCCGGAAGGCTACTGGTATGGCCTGTCGCTGCGCGCCCGCCCCATCATGTACGTGAAGGGCAAGGTCGATCCGGCCGAACTCTCCACCTACGAGGCCCTGGCCGACCCGCAGTGGAAGGGCCGCATCTGCATCCGCTCCTCGAGCAACATCTACAATCAGTCGCTGGTCGCCTCGATGATCGCGAGCAACGGCGTCAAGGCCACCGAGGACTGGGCCCGTGACTTCGTCGCCAACTTCGCCCAGCCGCCGCGCGGGGGTGACCGCGACCAGATCAGTGCCGCCGCGGCCGGTCGCTGCGACATCGCCATCGCCAACACCTACTACCTGGCCATGATGCTCAACGGCTCGGATGCCGCCCAGCGCGAGGCCGCGCAGAAGATCGGCGTGTTCTGGCCCAACCAGGACGACCGCGGTACCCACGTCAACGTCAGCGGCGCCGGCGTGACCGCCGCGTCCCGCAACAAGGCCAACGCCATCAAGCTGCTGGAGTTCATGAGCAACGCCGAGTCCCAGCGCTGGTATGCCGAGACCAACCACGAATATCCGGTGCTGGAAGGCGTGGCCTGGAGCGATACCCTGGAAGACTGGGGTCAGTTCAAGGCCGACGCCGTCAACATGGGCAGGCTCGGCGAGCTGAATGCCGAGGCACTGATGCTGATGGATCGTGCCGGCTGGAAATGATGTCTGGTAAACTGCAGGCATTCTTGCCCGGGGGCGCAATGCGCCCCCTTTGCGTTTGCTGCAGCCCATGAACCCGAACCCGGTGGCATCTCCACAACCCGTGACACGCCCCAGGCGCCTGGCCCTGCCGGACGCCTGGGGCGTGGGCGTGGTGGCGACGGCCCTGCTGCTCTCGCTGCCGGTGCTGGTGGTGTTCAGCTTCATCTTCTATCCGGCCGGCGACGTCTGGCGCCACCTGGCCGAGACGGTGCTCGCCGACTACGTCGTCAACTCGCTGCTGCTGATGGTCGGCGTGGCCGTCGGTACGCTGGCGATGGGCATCAGCACGGCCTGGCTCACCAGCATGTGCGAATTCCCGGGGCGGCGTTTCTTCGAGTGGGCGCTGCTGCTGCCCATGGCCGTGCCGGCCTACATCATCGCCTACACCTACACGGGGATGCTCGGCTTCGAGGGCCCGATACAGGATGCCCTGCGCGAGGCCTTCGGCTGGGGTTATGGCGACTACTGGTTCCCCGAGATCCGCTCGCTGGGCGGGGCCATCGCCATGCTCTCGCTGGTGCTCTATCCCTATGTCTACCTGCTGGCGCGCGCGGGCTTTCTCGAACAGTCGGTCTGCGTACTGGAGGTGAGCCGCACCCTGGGCCTCGGTCCCTGGGCGAGCTTCTTCCGCGTGGCCCTGCCGCTCGCCCGCCCCGCCATCATCACCGGCCTGTCGCTGGCCCTGATGGAGACCCTCGCCGACTACGGCACGGTGCAGTACTTCGGCGTGAGCACCTTCACCACCGGCATCTTCCGCACTTGGTTCGGCCTGGGTGACAGCGCCGCCGCCGCGCAGCTCTCGGCCCTGCTCATGGGCTTCGTCTTCCTGCTCATCGTGCTGGAGCGCTGGTCACGGCGCCGTGCCCGTTTCCACCACACCAGCAACCGCTACCTGCAGCTGCCCCGCCATCGCCTGACCGGCACGCGACGCGCGCTGGCCCTGCTGGCCTGCCTGCTGCCCCTGCTGCTGGGCTTCGTGGTGCCCGCTGGCCAGCTCGCCGTCTGGGCCTGGCAGACCGCCGGGACCATGGTGGATGCGGACTTCATCGCGCTGACCGGGAACAGCCTCATGCTCGCGAGTCTCGCGGCCCTCATCGCGGTGGGACTCGCCCTGCTCATGGGTTATGGCAAGCGCCTGCGCCCCACGCCGCTGATGGTCGCCTCGGTGCGCGTGGCCGCCATGGGCTATGCCGTACCCGGCACGGTCATCGCCGTGGGGGTGATGCTGCCCTTTGCCTGGACGGACAATGCCATCGATGCCTGGATGCGCGCCCAGTTCGGCATCTCCACCGGGCTGATCCTAAGCGGCACCCTGGTCGCACTGCTGTTCGCCTACACCGTGCGCTTCCTGGCCGTGTCCATCCAGACGGTGGAGGCGGGACTGGGCAAGATCCGCCCCACCATGGACGACGCCGCCCGCTCGCTGGGCCTGCCCCCGCGCCAGGTGCTGCGCAGGATCCATATGCCGATCATGCGCGGCACGCTGCTCACGGCGGTGCTGCTGGTGTTCGTGGACGTCTTGAAAGAACTGCCGGCGACCTTGATACTGCGGCCCTTCAACTTCAACACCCTGGCGGTGCGCACCTTCGAGCTGGCCTCCGACGAGCGGCTGGCCGACGCCTCCACGGCGGCGCTCGCCATCGTCGTGGCGGGGATCATCCCGGTGATCATCCTCAGCCGCTCCATCAGCCGATCGAGACCGGGCCATGAGCACGCTGCTTGAACTGGACAAGGTAAGCATCGCCTACGGCAGGCGTCACGTGGTGCACGAGGTCTCCTTCCAGCTGGAAGAAGGCATGATCGGCTGCCTGCTGGGGCCGAGCGGCTGCGGCAAGACCACCCTGCTGCGCGCGATCGCCGGTTTCGAGCCGGTGGCCTCGGGCTGGATCTACCTCGCCAGCAAGGTGGTGAGCCGGACGGGTTATGCCCTGCCGCCGGAGAAACGGCAGGTGGGCATGGTCTTCCAGGACTTCGCGCTGTTCCCCCACCTCACGGTGGAGGAGAACATCGCCTTCGGCATCCGCCAGCAGTCGGTGGGCGAGCGCAAGGATCGCGTCACCCAGCTGTTGCAGCTCGTGGGCCTGCCCGCCTACGGCAAGGCCTACCCGCACCAGCTCTCCGGCGCCCAGCAGCAGCGCATCGCCCTGGCCCGGGCACTGGCGCCCCGCCCCAAGCTGCTGCTCATGGACGAACCCTTCTCCAGCATGGACGTGGAACTGCGCGAGGGACTCGCGCGCGAGGTGCGTGCGATCCTCAAGCAGGAGGGCATCTCGGGCCTGCTGGTCACCCACGACCAGTTCGAGGCCTTCGCCATGGCCGACGAGATCGGCGTGATCAATGCCGGCGCGCTGCAGCAGTGGGCAAACGGTTACCAGCTCTATCACCAGCCGGCCAACCGTTTCGTGGCCGACTTCATCGGCCAGGGCGTGCTGCTGCCGGGCACGGTGCTCAACCCGCACCAGGTGGAGACCGAACTCGGCATCATCGAGGGGGAGGTGCCGGCATTCTGCGGCAAGGGCTGCCAGGTCGACATCCTGGTGCGTCCGGACGACATCGTGCACGACGACAACGCCGACCTGCCGGCCGAGGTGCTGGACAAGGCCTTTCGCGGGGCCCAGTTCCTCTACACCCTGCGCCTGCAGAGCGGCGTCAAGGTGCTGTCACTGGCCCACAGTCACTACGACTACCAGGTCGGCGCGCGCATGAAGATCCGCCTCGACATCGACCACCTGGTGATGTTCCCGCGTCGCGAGGACGTGCGCCCGTAACCGCAGCCGTCAGTCGGCGACCTTGAAGCGCCCCACCAGGGCCTGCAGGTCGGCCGACAGGTTGGCCAGCTCGTTGCTCGCCGCCGCCAGCTGACGCGTGCCCTCGGCGGTCTGGCTCGCCACCTCGCTGATGCTCGTCACGTTGCGGCTGATCTCCTCGACCACGGCGCTCTGCTCCTCGGCGGCGCTGGCGATCTGGGTGCCCATCTCGGTGATGTTGTCCACCGCGCCCGAGATGGAGGTCAGCGACTTGCCCGCCTCGGAGGCCTGGTCCACACCCGTGCGTGCCTTGTCGCGGCTCGCCTCCATCACCTGCACGGCCTCGCGCGTGGCGCCCTGCAGGGTCTTGATCACCTGATCGATCTCCTCGGTGGAGGCCTGCGTGCGGCTGGCCAGGGTACGCACCTCGTCGGCCACCACCGCGAAGCCCCGGCCCTGCTCGCCGGCGCGCGCCGCCTCGATGGCGGCGTTGAGCGCCAGCAGGTTGGTCTGCTCGGCGATGTCGCGGATCACCTGCATGACCGTGCCGATGCTCTCGGAGTCCTTCTCCACCTTCATGATCACGCCGGCGGCGCGCTCCACCTCGCCGGCCAGGGCGTTCATCGCCTCCACCGTGCGGTTCACCACCGCCTGACCGGAGCGGGTCTCGCGGTCCGCCTCTTCGGTCGCGCTGGCGGTGCTGCTCGCGTTGCGCGCCACCTCCTGGGCCGTGGCATTCATCTGGTGCATGGCCGTGGCGACCTGGTCGGTCTCCTGCTGCTGGCGGGCCACGCCCTCGCTGGTCTGCGAGGTGATCACGGACATCTGCTCGGCCGCTGCCGCCAGCTGGGCCACGGAGCCCTTCACCTGGCTCACGACGTCATGCACCTTGCCGGCGAAGGTATTGAAGGCCTGCGCCAGCTGGCCGATCTCGTCACGGCTGGTCACCTGCAGACGGTGGGTCAGGTCGCCCTCGCCCTCGGCAATGTCCGTCATCGCCGCCGACAGCTGGCGCAGCGGCCCGCCGATCATGCGCGACATGCCCCAGGCGGCGAGGATGCCGATGCCGACCCCGACCAGCATCAGCACCAGCGCCGTCGACTCGGTGGCCGCCAGCTGCGTGTTGAGGCTGCTGGTCACCGTCTTGATCTCCTCCTGCAGCGAGGAACCCAGCATGGCCAGGTCGTACTCGATCTCGGCGACCAGCGGCCCGATCTCGGTGCGGATCAGGTAGGCATCCATGCGGCTCTTCTCGCCGCCATGAATGGCCTTCAGCTCCTCGTAGCTGGCGATGAACTGCTCGCGCAGCTCGATGAACTGGGACAGCGAGTCCTCCTGGTCGAAGGTGAGCAGGGCTGAGGATTCCTGGAGACGTTCGATCACTGCACCGGTCTGTTCGAGATAGAGCGCCACTTCATTCAACGAGCTTTCACCGCGAAAGGCGAGATAGGCGCGCACCCCGTTCATCACGTTGGCCCAGGCGTAGCGCAGGTCGTTGATGTCGGCGAGCAGGCGCTTGCGCTCGGGGGTCGCGGGCTCCTCGGCCTCGGTGAGCAGCATCTGCCCGAGCTGCTGCAGCATCTGCTGGCTCAGCGGGTTGACCGTCTGACCGGCATACTGCATGGCCGGCATATTGGCCGCCGGGTCCTGGGCCAGGCGGATGATCTCCGCACTGAAGCCCCCCAGACGCTCGACGTTACCCGCGATGTTGGCCACCTGTGCGGAGAGCTCGGCCTGGCCGGCCACATACGGGTTGGCGGCCAACTCGGCCGAGAGCTCCTGCACGCGTGTCAGCGCGAATGTAAAGTTCTCGCGATGGTCCTCTTCCCCGCTCAGCAGGTAGAAGCCCATACCCGCCACCGCCCGCTCCAGGTCCCGGGCAAGCTCCATGGACTGCATCATGGCGGGCTGCTTCACGCTGACGATCTCGTCCATCGCCCGCTGCGTGCTGCCCAGCCCGAACCAGGCGCTCAACGAGACCACGGCCAGGATGGCCACCAGCAGGCCGTATCCGGCCCAGATCTTGTGGCGGATCTGCAAGTTCGGCATCAAACGCTTCATCATTGCTCTACCCCTACGGTCGCCTTGCGCGTCGGCGCCCTCGCAGGCGCTCTTGTGGTGAGACATCTCCACGTCTTATATAGACGTGAATCCGGCCGCATTACTGCCCGTCATCCGCCCTGACGGCGGCAATCGACGGACAGACGGCCATCTCGTACCAATCGTGCTGTACCTAGTGATAGCGGCTAGAGCAGCCGAAAATTTAGCGGGACGGAGAGGGGCCAGTCCTGGCGGTCGAGCTCTTCGGGGATCGGACGGAACCGGGCGACCTCGCGCACGGCGGCCAGGGCGGCCTCGTCCAGCAGTCGATGGCCGGAGCTTTCCAGCAGCTCGATGGCGGTCAGCTGCCCGTCGGCCTGCACCACGAAACCCACCGCCACCGTGCCCTCCTGGCGCAGGCGCCGGGCCATCAGCGGATAGCTGCGATGGCGGGCGATCTCCGCCTGCAGGGCGGTCTTGTAGGCCTGCTCGATGGAGGCGATCAACCCCGCGGTGGCGGCGGCAGGTTGCGGCGACGGCGCCGCCGATGCCGATGCCGATGACGCCGGCGGCACCGCAGTGGATGCTGCCGGTGGCCGCCCGGCAACCGGCTCACGCGATGACCGCTCGGGCGGTCTGTGCTCGACAGGAGGCATGTCGGTACTCGCCGCCGTCACGGGCACGGCGTCCGCCCTCACCGGCTCCGGGGCGATCTCCGGGTCGATGTCGGCGGGCCCCGGGTCCGCAGGGCTGACGGCCTCCGCCAGCAGGGCCACCTCCACCACCGGCAGGCGGTCATGCCCGGCCGGCTGCCCACCCCACAGCCAGTAGCCGCCCGCGGCCGCGACATGGACGGCGGCGGAAAGCATCAGCGCTGGTGCAAGACTTCGTGACATCGGTGATGGGGCCCGGGAAAAAAGAGGCCCCCGCCGCCGGGGCATGGCATTGGGGACCGAGGGCGCATTTTACCATGAGCCTGGAGGGCGGGCCCGGGGCGGGCCCGCTCGAGGCGGGGACGCCTCAAAAACTCACGGCAAGACCGGCATGGAAGTTGCGGCCGGCACCCGGCAGGCGTTCACCCACCGGCACATCGCTGTCGACTACACGGTTGTAGCCGGCAAGATGATCCTGATAGCCATTGTCGAAGACGTTGTCCACGCCCAGCGTGAGGTCGGCGTTGCGCGTGGCCGCATAGCGCCAGCTCAGGTTGTAGACGGCGTAGCTCGCGGTGGCCTGCTCGAAATTTGTCGCCGAGACATCGTCCTGCTCGGCATAGAACACGCCCTCCACACCGAAGACCGACCGCCCATGGGCATAGCTGAGCTGTGCATTGAGGTGCGGGGGCGCGATGCGGTAGAGGTCGTCGTCGACATCGGTGCGCTTGCCGCGCGTGTAGCTCATGGCGCCATCCACACGCAGGGCCTGTGTGAGACCGAGGCCGAAACCGGCGTCAAGACCGTAGAGCTCGGCATCGACGTTGGTGAACTGGAACACCGGGTTGCCCATGAAGGTGTCCCCATTGGGCACGCCCTGGATGTAGTCCTTCACGTCGCGATAGAACACGCGCGGGGTGAAGTAATGCGCCCCGGCCTGCCAGTCGATGCCCAGATCGATCTCGTGCCCCACCTCGGGATCCAGACCGATGTCCCCGACATAGACATTGCCGTCGGCCAGCCCGCCGGTGGACTCCATCGGCAGCCACAGGTAGCGCTCCTGGTACGAGGCCGAGCGCAGCTTGCGCGACAGCCCGGCGACCAGCTCGGTGCCGGCCGTCAGCGGACGGCGGAGGTTCAGGGCCCAGTTGAGGTTGTGATCGGTCACCGAGCGGTCGGCGGCGTTGAAGGCGTCGCGATAGGCCGCCACGGCGGGGTTCATCATCGCCATGCTGGAGTCCACCTCGCCTGCGTCCATCGCCACCCGCGTATAGCGCGCACCGGCCACCAGCTGCCAGCCCCCGCGCCGGCCCTCCCATTCAACATAGGCGCCCATCGGGGCACGCTCGACGTCGTTGTAGGCCACGGTGAGCAGGGTGTCGGTGGCGGCGTCATAGATGTCACCCTCGTGCACCGTCTTCTGTGCCTCGGCCCCCACGGTGAGCAGGCCGCCGGCGGCGGCGCGGCTGACATCGACCTTCACCCCGCGATCGTCCGCACTGGTCAGCGAGCGGCGCAGGGTGGTGGCACTGGGACGCAGGTGGTAGTTGTCCATGTCGTGCTCGCCGTCGCTGCGCCAGGCCGTCACGTTCACACCATGCGTGCCCAGGGTACCGGCGTAGGACAGCTGATAGCGGTCGGCCTCGTTGCGATAGGTGTCCATGGCCAGGGCCGGTGTACCGGCGGGGCCGCCGTCGTCCCGCGCGAATTCGAGACGCCAGATCCCGCCACCGGCCCGCAGCTGGTAACCCAGCTCGTAGCTGTTGCGTTCGTATTCGGTCGCACCGATGGTGCCATCTGCATAGTCGGTGTCGTTGGCCTGCTCGCGGCTGGCCGCGGCCCAGAGCTGCTGGGTGTCACTGCCGACGGCCACGTTGGCGCCCAGGGCATGGCCCTCGTTCACGCTGGTCGCCCCCGCCGTCACACGCCCCTGGGTGCCGGGCTCGAAGTCGGGCCGCCAGGTCTCGGCCACCATCACCCCGCCAATGCCCTCCTGCGTCACGCTCACCGGGGCCACGCCGCGATACACGGTGAGGCGCTCGAACAACGGGGCCGGGGCATAGGACAGCGGCGCGTCCATGGCGTTGGTGCAGGCCGACACGGAGGGCTGGCCGTTCACACTGACATCGATGCGGTCACCGAACAGGCCGCGGTACTGGGCGATACCCGACAGGCTGCCGTTGCGGTTCACATCGGCGCCCGGCACCGACTTCAGCAGATCGGCGGCCGTCGTGGCGGAGGGCGCGAGGGCTTCCCTGCCCTGCACGATGGGCTCGGCGGCGGTCTCGGCCTCGGCCTCG
This sequence comes from Gammaproteobacteria bacterium, assembly GCA_033839185.1. Taxonomy (GTDB): domain Bacteria; phylum Pseudomonadota; class Gammaproteobacteria; order SpSt-1174; family SpSt-1174; genus SpSt-1174. The sequence continues at coordinate 1,888 of JAJLKJ010000078.1, read as the reverse complement.
ACCGCGATCGGGGCGAGGGTCTCGGCGGCCTGGGCAGACATCCCGGAAAGAGTGAAGGCAATCGCCATCGAAAGCGACGCCATCTGGCTGGACTGTTTCATCACGGCTCCCATGTTTGTTATGCCCACCTGGGGAGCAAATGCGATGCCAATCTCCATTACGCCATATTATTCAACTGGATACCTCATACGAGAATAACGAATGACGGCCAACTGCGGCATATCACACACCGGCTCGACCCCACACTGCGGCATTTCCCGCAGGCAAAAAGAGACCCGCCGGGGCGGGTCAGGCAACCACACGCAGGGAAGACGTCTTACTCGGGCGAGACACGCTTGCGGCCGGTGAACATGGCCCGCACCAGGTTTTCGCGATGCAGCAGGCTGGAGAGGACCACACCGGCCACGTGGCCGAAGACCAGGAACAGGGTGAGATTGACGAAGACCTCGTGCACCTCCTCCCAGGCGTGACCCACCTCCTCGGTGAGGATGCCGGTGGCCGCAGTCATCACCAGCGAGGCCAGCAGGGCAAAGATCATCCAGGCACCCGCCGGATTGTGGCCAAGGTAATGGCGCGGTCGCAGCGTGAGCAGCGACAGCAGGTAGGCCTTCACCTCCCTCGGGCGGAACCAGAAGCTCGTGAAGCGCGCGTAACGCGTACCGATCAGCCCCCACAGCAGGCGAAAGCCGACCAGGCCCAGCACCGCATAACCGGCGAACTCGTGCACGGACTCGAACTCGTCACCGGTGAAATAGGCAGTGAAGAAGAACGTCACCAGCGCCCAGTGAAAGACACGGACCGCGATGTCCCAGACGGGCACGGTACGCGGCTGATGATCGATGAAGGTGGTCTCTGTCATGGCATGGCTCCTGTACAGCATGCGACCAAGGATAACCATGGAAACTTAAGTGGAACTTAATGAGGGGTGAGGGGTGAGGGGTGAGGAGAAATTCTATTCGCCACAGAGGGCACAGAGATGAATCGTTTCTGCTCCTCCTCTGTGCCCTCTGTGGCAAACCGGCCTTCCCGCCTAACGCCTAACACCTCACCCCTCCCGCCTGTCGCAAATACAAAAAGGCCCCGCATCCGAAGATGCGGGGCCTTCCGTTGGGCCGTTGTGCAGCCGGGCTTACATCATGCCCATGCCGCCCATGTCGCCCATGCCGCCGGCCGGGGCCGGGGCGTCCTTCTTCGGCAGTTCGGCGACCATCGCCTCGGTGGTGATGATCAGGCCGGACACGGACGCGGCGTTCTGCAGCGCGGTGCGCGTGACCTTGGCCGGATCGAGGATACCCATCTCGATCATGTCGCCGTATTCACCGGTGGCGGCGTTGTAGCCGTAGGTGCCTTCGCCCGCCTCGACGTTGTTGACGACCACGGAGGCCTCTTCGCCGGCGTTGGAGACGATCTGGCGCAACGGCTCTTCCATGGCGCGACGCGCGATGTCGATGCCGGTGTTCTGGTCGTGGTTGTCACCCTTGAGGCCCTTGATGGCCTGCAGCACGCGCACCAGCGCGACGCCACCGCCCGGCACCACGCCTTCCTCGACGGCCGCACGCGTGGCGTGCAGGGCGTCTTCGACGCGGGCCTTCTTTTCCTTCATTTCCATCTCGGTGGCGGCACCGACCTTGATCACGGCCACACCGCCGGCCAGCTTGGCCACGCGTTCCTGCAGCTTTTCGCGATCGTAGTCGGAGGTGGCCTCCTCGATCTGGGCGCGGATCTGGGCCACGCGGCCTTCGATCTCGTCCTTGCGGCCGGCGCCGTCGATGACGGTGGTGTTTTCCTTGGTGATCTGCACCTTCTTGGCGGTGCCCAGGTCATCCAGGGTGGCCTTTTCCAGGGACAGACCCACTTCCTCGGAGATCACGGTGCCGCCGGTCAGCAC
>JAJLKJ010000077.1:0-30094 GCA_033839185.1 Gammaproteobacteria bacterium | reverse complement strand
ATGGTCTCGACGGCGCGCAGGGCGACGACGTAGTCGTAGCGGCGGCCGTCGCCCATCACGCCCACCGATTTCACCGGCAGGAACACGGCGAAGGCCTGGGAGACCTTGTCGTAGAGGTCGTGGCGGCGCAGTTCGTTGATGAAGATGTCGTCGGCCTGGCGCAGCAGATCGGCGTATTCCTTCTTCACCTGGCCGAGGATGCGCACACCCAGGCCCGGGCCCGGGAAGGGATGGCGGTAGACCATCTCGAAGGGCAGGCCGAGCTCGACGCCGATCTTGCGCACCTCGTCCTTGAACAGCTCGCGCAAGGGCTCCACCAGGCCGAGCTTCATGTCCTCGGGCAGGCCGCCGACGTTGTGGTGCGACTTGATGACGTGGGCCTTGCCGGTGCTGGAGCCGGCGGACTCGATCACGTCGGGGTAGATGGTGCCCTGGGCGAGCCACTTCGCGTTGCCGAGCTTGCCGGCCTCCTCGTCGAAGATCTCGACGAACAGGCGGCCGATGATCTTGCGCTTCTGCTCCGGATCCTGCTCGCCGGCGAGGGCCTCGAGGAAGCGGTCTTCCGCATCCACGCGGATCACGCGCACGCCCATGTGCTCGGCGAAGGTGGCCATCACCTGGTCGCCCTCGTGCAGGCGCAAAAGGCCGGTGTCGACGAACACGCAGGTGAGCTGGTCGCCGATGGCCTTGTGCAGCAGCGCGCCGACCACCGAGGAGTCCACCCCGCCGGAGAGGCCGAGGATGACCTCGTCCTCGCCCACCTGCTGACGCACGCGGGCGATGGTGTCGTCGATGATGTTGCCGGGGCTCCACAGGGCCTCGCAGCCGCAGATCTCGTGCACGAAGCGGCCGAGGATACGCTGCCCCTGGCGGGTGTGCGTGACCTCCGGATGGAACTGCACGCCGTAGAAGCCGCGCGTCTCGTCGGCCATGCCGGCGATGGGGGCGCTGTCGGTGCTGGCCATCAGCACGAAACCCTCGGGCAGGGTGCAGACGCGGTCGCCGTGCGACATCCACACGTCCAGCAGGCCCCAGCCCTCGGGCGAGGTGTGGTCCTCGATGTCCTCGAGCAGGCTGGTGTGGCCGCGGGCGCGCACCTGGGCGTAACCGAACTCGCGGTGGTCGGCATTTTCCACCTGGCCGCCCAGCTGGGCGGCCATGGTCTGCATGCCGTAGCAGATGCCGAGCACCGGCACGCCGAGCTCGAACACCAGCTGCGGCGCGCGCGGCGGGGTGGCCTCGATCACCGATTCGGGGCCGCCGGAGAGGACGATGCCCCGGGGGCCGAAGCGGCGCACCGCCTCCTCGTCCATGTCCCAGGGATGGATCTCGCAATAGACGCCGGCCTCGCGTACGCGACGGGCGATGAGCTGGGTGTACTGGGAACCGAAGTCGAGGATCAGGATGCGGTCGGCGTGGATGTTCTGGGTCATCGTCTAAACCTGGTGCTGGGCTGGATGGGGGTGGGACGCGGGGCCACAGGCGCGAGGGCCGGTGCGAGACCGGCCCTCCTGCAAACCTGTCAGTCGATGCGGTAGTTCGGCGCTTCCTTGGTGATGGTCACGTCGTGCACATGGCTCTCGCGCATGCCCGCGCCGGTGATGCGCACGAACTCGGGCTTGCTGCGCATCTCCTCGATGCTGGCGCAGCCCACGTAGCCCATGGAGGACCGCAGGCCGCCGAGCAGCTGGTGGATGATGGCGACGATGGTGCCCTTGTAGGGCACGCGGCCCTCGATGCCCTCGGGCACCAGCTTGTCCACCGCGTTGGTGCTCTCCTGGAAGTAGCGGTCACTCGAGCCCTGCGCCATGGCACCCAGCGAGCCCATGCCGCGATAGGACTTGTAGGAACGGCCCTGGTAGAGCTCCACCTCGCCCGGGGCCTCCTCGGTGCCGGCGAACAGGCCGCCGATCATCACCGCGTGGGCGCCGGCGGCGATGGCCTTGGAGAGGTCGCCGGAGAAGCGGATGCCGCCGTCGGCGATGAGCGGCACGCCGCTGCCCTGGAGCTCGGCGCTGACATTGGAGATGGCAGTCACCTGCGGCACACCCACCCCCGCGACCACGCGCGTGGTGCAGATGGAGCCCGGGCCGATACCGACCTTGACCCCGTCGGCGCCGGCATCCACCAGGGCGCGGGCGGCGGCGGCGGTGGCGATGTTGCCGCCGATCACCTGCACGTCCGGGAAGTGCTTCTTCACCCAGGCGACGCGGTCGAGCACGCCCTGGGAATGGCCGTGGGCGGTGTCGACCACGATGGCGTCCACGCCGGCCTCGACCAGCGCAGTGACGCGCTCCTCGGTGCCCTGGCCGGTGCCGACGGCGGCGCCGACACGCAGGCGACCCTGGTCGTCCTTGCAGGCACGGGGATAGTCGGACGACTTCTGGATGTCCTTCACCGTGATCATGCCGCGCAGCTCGAAGTTGCCGTTCACCACCAGCACCTTCTCGATGCGATGCTTGTGCAGCAGCTCGCGCACCTCTTTCTTGCTGGCGCCTTCCTGCACGGTGACCAGGCGGTCCTTCGGCGTCATGATCGAGGACACCGGCTTGTCGTAGCCGGTCTCGAAGCGCAGGTCGCGGCTGGTGACGATGCCCACCAGGTCCTTGCCGTCCACCACCGGCACGCCGGAGATGTTGGCGGCGCGGGTGATCTCCATCACCTCGCGTACCGTGGTGGTCGGGGCCACGGTGATCGGGTCCTTGATGACGCCGCTCTCGTATTTCTTCACCAGCCGCACCTGGTCAGCCTGCTGGGAAATGCTGAGGTTCTTGTGGATGATGCCGATGCCGCCTTCCTGGGCCATGGCAATGGCCAGGCGGGCCTCGGTGACGGTGTCCATGGCCGAGGACAGCAGGGGAATGTTCAGCTCGATGTCGCGCGTCAGCCGCGTCTTCAGATCCACATCCTTGGGCAGGACCGTGGAATGCGCAGGCAGGAGTAAGACATCATCAAAGGTGAGAGCTTCCTGAACGATTCTCATGGCGGTTCTCGGCGGGTTGAAAATTAGCCAGCCATTATAGGGGTTTGACCCCGACCGGGTAAACTGGTAACACTTTGGTCCGCGAGGTTTTTTGCCCGCGACAAAACGATAAAACAAGCGAGGAGGAGTTAATGAAAATCCATTCCATGATGGCCGCCGCGGCCCTGTCCGTGGTCCTGGCCGCCGGCTGTGCAAGCACCAGCACCCAGAACAGCGCCGTAGAGGCCGAGTACAATCAGGCGATCACCGCGGCCGAGGCCGCCCGCCAGCAGGCCGCCAAGATCGGGGGCGAATGGCGCGACACCGGCAAGATGATCGAGGCCGCGCGCAAGGCCGCCGGCGAGGGCAAGTACGACGAGGCCCTGTCCCTGGCCGAACAGGCCCGCGTGCAGAGCGTGCTGGGCTACGAGCAGGCCATGAGCCAGCAGGCCGCCGGCCCGCACTTCTGAGCAAAAGGCTCTGGGCAGGAACAACGGGCCTTCGGGCCCGTTTTTTTTGGTAAGGCGTGAGGGGGTAGGCATGAGGCGGCTTTCGCTCTACCCTACCCCTTCGTCCTCGCCGCTCTCACGCTTCAGACCGCCCGTCACGCCATGTCCGACCAGCCCGTCCTCACCGTCTCCGAACTCAACCGCGAGGTGCGCCTGCTCATCGAGCGGGGCTTTCCGCTGATCTGGGTGGAGGGCGAGCTCTCGAACGTGTCCCGGCCCTCCTCCGGGCACCTGTATTTCACCCTGAAGGACCGCGACGCGCAGGTGCGCTGCGCGATGTTCCGCAACCGCAACCAGCTCCTGCGTTTCCGGCCGGCCGACGGCCAGCAGGTACGGGTGCGGGCGCGCGTGAGCCTGTACGAACCGCGCGGGGACTACCAGCTCATCGCCGAGCATATGGAAGAGGCCGGTGACGGCGCCCTGCAGCGGGCCTTCGACGAACTCAAGCGCCGGCTGGCCGCCGAGGGGCTGTTCGACGAGGCCCGCAAGCGCCCCCTGCCCCGCTTCCCGCACCGCGTCGGGGTGATCACCTCGCCCACGGGCGCGGCCATCCGCGACATCCTCAGCGTGCTCGGACGGCGCTTCCCCTCCCTGCCGGTACTGGTCTACCCGGTGCCGGTACAGGGCGAGGCCGCCGCCCCGCAGATCGCCGCGGCCCTGGCGCGGGCCTCCGCCCGCCGGGACTGCGACGTGCTGATCCTGGCCCGCGGCGGTGGCTCCCTGGAGGACCTGTGGGCCTTCAACGAGGAGGTCGTGGCGCGCGCCATCCGGGACTGCGGGATCCCGGTGATCAGCGGTGTCGGACACGAGGTGGACGTGACCATCGCGGACTTCGCCGCCGACCTGCGTGCCGCCACCCCCTCGGCCGCCGCCGAGCTGGTGAGCCGCAGCGCGGAGGACCTGGTACAAGGCTTTGCCCGGCAGGCCGAGCGCCTGCAGCGGCTCATGGAACAGCGCCTGCAGCGCCAGACGCTGGAGCTCACGCACCTGAGCCGGCGCCTGGAACAGCGTCATCCCACCCAGGCCCTGCGCCAGCAGGCCCAGCGGCTGGACGAGCTGGAACAGCGCCTGCGCCGCGCCCAGCAGCGGAACCAGGAGCGCGCCGCCGAGCGCCTGGCACGGGCCGGACTGCAGCTGCGCCGGCTCTCCCCCGCCCGCCGCGTGGAGCGCCACGCCGACCGGCTGGCGGCCCTCACGCAACGCCTGCAGGCCGGCATGATGCACGGGCTGGAGCGCCATGACGGCCGCCTGGTGACGCTGGCGCGCACCCTGCACACGGTGAGCCCGCTGGCCACCCTGGAGCGCGGCTATGCCATCGTGCAGCCGGCAGACGGCCAGGGCGTGATCCGCCACGTGGCCGGGCTGGCCCCGGGCCAGCAGGTACGCACCCGGCTGGCCGACGGGAGCTTCGTCAGCGAGGTCCGGGCCGTCGAGCCGAAGACGGACCAGCCCAGTACGGACCAGCCCAGTACGAACTAGCCGAGCACGGCGCGGGCGAGCGCCAGGTCCACGTACGGCCTGCCGTGGGCATCGCCCGCCAGCACCTCGAAGGGCCGGTCGGGCTCGCCGAAGTCGCTCAGCACCAGGGCGGCGCCGTCGAAGTCCTCGCCCCGGGTGTAGCCGTTCACCGTGACGATGGTACGCAGGGCCGCGTCGTTGGTGGCGCGGATGCCGTTGTGCGAGTCCTCGAAGGCCACGCAGGCGTCCGGCCCCAGGCCCAGATGCTCCATCACGTAGAAGTAGATGTCCGCCGCCGGCTTCTTGGCCGGCACCACGTCGCCCGCGCCGATCACGGCAAACCAGTCGACCGCGCCCGGCCCCAGGGTGGCCTCCAGCAGGTAGGTGACGTTCTCTGGCGTGGTGGTGGTGGCGATGGCCAGGGTGATGCCGGCCTCGCGGGCCTCGTCCAGCAGGCGCCTCACGCCCGGACGCAGCGGGATCTGCCCGTCCTGCAGCATGGCCAGGTAGTGGGCGGTCTTGCGCTTGTGCAGGCCGGCGATGAACCCGTCGAGGTCGGCCGGCGCATCGAAGTGCTCGAGGAAGTCGTCGATGTAATGGCGGATGCGCTCCTTGCCCCCGGTGACCGCCAGCAGGCGCCCGTAGGTCTCCACCGACCAGTCCCAGTCCAACCCCGCCTCGGCGAAGGCCTTGTTGAAGGCCACGCGATGACCGTCGCGCTCGGTGTCGGCCAGTGTGCCGTCCACGTCAAAGATCAGGGCCTTGAGTTCCGCCATGCTGTACTCCCGTTTGCCATACCGAAAAATGGCGGGAAGATTACCACAGCCCCGGGGCGGCAGACAGCGGGGAACCGGCGTGATGATTGACCTGTTACTCGTTGTTTCGCAATGGGTTTTACGGGAAGAACCCGGGGGGATTCCCGATCCTGACGGCAACGGCACAAAAATCGGCCGGGTTGCCCTCGCGGGGCAATATCTGGTATTAAAGCCCGCTTCGCACGAAATGGTTTAAGGAGATGCGCCAGATGGCCGCCACCAAGAAAGCACGGGCCACGACCAAGAAAAAGGCCGCGACCAAGAAGACCGCTGCCAGCCCCGCGCTGCCAGTCGAGGGGATCGAGCCCTACCAGCCCAAGAAGGGCGAGGAGTACATGAGCGACGCGCAGGTCGAGCACTTCCGCCACATCCTGCTCGCCTGGAAACGTGAGCTCATGGAGGAAGTGGACCGCACCGTGGGTCACATGAAGGAAGAGGCCGCCAACTTCGCCGATCCGGCCGACCGTGCCTCGCAGGAAGAGGAGTTCGCGCTGGAGCTGCGTACCCGCGATCGCGAGCGCAAGCTCATCAAGAAGATCGACGAGTCGCTGGAGGACATCAAGACCGGCGAATACGGCTACTGCGAGCAGTGCGGCATCGAGATCGGCCTGAGCCGGCTCGAGGCCCGCCCGACCGCGACGCTATGCTTCGACTGCAAGACCCTGCAGGAGATCAAGGAAAAGCAGATGGCCTGAGCGCGCCGCGCCCGGAGACATCACGAACAGGGGGAGCCACGGCTCCCCTTTTTCGTGGGCGGGCCCTGCACGTAGAATGACGCCACGGCCCGCCTGCCAGACCGCCATGACCCGACACCAGCCAACCCAGCCCCCCGTCATCGGCCGCTTCGCCCCCTCCCCGACCGGCCCCCTGCACTTCGGCTCGCTGATCGCGGCCGTGGGCAGCTATCTCGAGGCGAAGCGCCAGGGCGGCCGGTGGCTGGTGCGCATGGAGGACCTGGACCCGCCGCGCGAGGTACCCGGGGCGGCCGACGACATCCTGCGCACCCTCGAGGCCCATGGCCTGACCTGGGACGGCGAGGTGCTGTACCAGAGCCGGCGCAGCACGCATTACCGCGAGGTGCTGGCCAGCCTGCTGGCCCGCGGCGAGGCCTACGAGTGCGGCTGCACCCGCCGCGAGATCGCAGAGGCGGGGCGCGAGGGTCCGGAGGGACCGGTCTATCCAGGCACCTGCCGCGAGGGGCTACCACCGGGCAAGGTCGCCCGCACCGTCCGCCTGCGCACCCACAACGCCCTCATCCGCTTCGAGGACGCCGTGCAGGGCGTGATCGAACAGCGCCTGGAATCCGAGATCGGCGACTTCGTGGTGCTGCGGGCCGACGGGCTGTTCGCCTACCAGCTGGCCGTGGTGGTGGACGATGCCGAGCAGGGCGTCACCGAGGTGGTACGCGGGGCCGACCTGCTCGACTCCACCCCGCGCCAGATCCACCTCCAGCACCTACTGGGCTATCCGACGCCCCGCTACCTGCACCTGCCGGTGGCGGTGAATCCGGACGGCCAGAAGCTCAGCAAACAGACCCACGCCCGCGCCCTGGACCGCCGCCGCCCGCAGACCGCGCTCTTCCGCGCGCTGGCCTTCCTCGACCAGCACCCCCCCGCCCATCTGCTCGAGGGCGGTCTCGACGACCTCTGGGCCTGGGCCCTGACACACTGGGACCCGGCGCACATCCCCCGCGTGCGGGCGATCCACAACATCGGCGACTGACGCGCCGGCAGGGCGACACAGGTCGTCTATACTCCTAACTCACCGCGAGCGGACGAACAGGAGGTTCCCATGACCACCATGCTGCCGGACGCGATCGAGCGTGAACGCGAGACCATGCTGCAGGACACCATGAGCCTGCTCAAGACCCGAGGCTACGGGCACTTCGATGTCCACGAGCTGCCGGGCTTCGCCGAGCCCCGCGAGGTCACCATCCCCGTGCTCAACGTGCACATGCGCCCCGACATCCATGCCCGCGACGACCAGGGCCACGAACTCCTGGCCGTGATCGAACCCAGTACCGATCTGGGCGAAGAGGCCTGCGGCCGTCGCTGGCAGATGCTGGAGAGCTGGGCCCAGGGGCACAACGCGGAGGTCCACGTCTTCGTCCACCCCGAGGACGAGCGCCGCGCCGGCGAGATCGCCAGGCTCTGGCACCTCGACACGTCGATGATCGAGCCCCTGCCCCGCACCCACTGACCCACACTCCCTGGTGGCCCTGCCTTCATCCCCGGCGTTGGCCACGCTCTCCCAAGCGCCTTCGGGCGCTTTTTTTTCGCCGGTCCGTTGTTCGTTGTTCGTTGTTCGTTGTTCGTTGTTCGTTGTTCGTTGTTCGTTGTTCGTTGTTCGTTGTTCGTTGTCCGTTGTCCGTTGTCCGTTGTCCGTTGTCCGTTGTCCGGACAGCGTCATCCCTGCGAAAGCAGGGATCCAGCTGCGATGCAGCAGGCATGGCGATGTTTGATGTGCGCCTCCGCCGGCCGATCTGGATTCCTGCGTTCGCAGGAATGACGGGGGTGCAGGCATGACCTCGGACCACCCGTTACCTTTGGTAACAAACCTGCTATCCTCGCGGGCATGCCGACCGTGCCCCGTTCCCGTCGCGCCCTGGACCGCACCCTGCTGGTGCTGCTGGCCGCCCTGCTGCTGTTCGCCTCGCCGCTGACGCGCTGGTGGGCGCAGGGCGCGCCGCCCTGGTACCTGCCCTACCTGTTGTGGGGCGGGGTGCTGGTGCTGGTGGTCCTGCTGCAGCGCTGGCTGGCCCGTCATGACGCCCGGCATGGTCCCGATCATGACCTTTGAACTCGGCACCCTGTTCGTTACGGGCGTGCTCTACCTCGCCCTGCTGTTCCTCACCGCGCACGCGGCCGAGCGTGGCTGGCTGCCGGCGCGCCTGGTGCGCCACCCACTCACCTACACCCTCTCGCTCGGGGTCTATGCGACCTCCTGGAGCTATTACGGCAGCGTGGGCCTGGCCCAGGACCAGGGCTATCTGTTTCTCACCATCTACCTGGGCGTGACGCTGGCCTTCATCCTCACGCCCGTGCTGCTGCAGCCCATCCTGCGCCTGGTGCGCGACTTCCAGCTCACCTCGCTGGCCGACCTGCTGGCCTTCCGCTACCGCAGCCAGTGGACCGGGGTGCTGGTCAGCCTGTTCATGCTGGGCGGCACGCTCCCCTACATCGCCCTGCAGATCAAGGCGGTGACGGACTCGGTGCAGGTCATCACCCACCAGGCGCCACCGCATATCCTGGCGCTCGGCTTCTGTCTCACCCTGAGCGTGTTCGCCATCCTCTTCGGCGCCCGGCATATCAGCCCGCGCGAGAAGCACGAGGGCCTGGTGGTGGCCATCGCCTTCGAATCGCTGGTGAAGCTCGCCGCCCTGCTGCTGGTGGGGGGCTTCGCCCTGTTCGTGGTGTTCGGCGGTTTCGAGGGCCTGGAGGACTGGCTGGCGGCCACGCCGGAGGCCAGCCGCGCCCTGTTCGCCCCCCTGCAGCAGGGCGAGGCCTGGGGCAGCCTGCTGCTGCTGGCCTTTGCCGCGGCCTTCCTGCTGCCGCGCCAGTTCCACATGATCTTCACCGAGAACATCGACCCGAAGACGCTCAACATGGCGAGCTGGGGCTTCCCGCTGTTCCTGCTGCTGCTCAACCTGCCCATCCCCATCATCCTCTGGGCGGGCAACCACGCCGGGCTCGAGATCCCGGCCGACTACTACGTGCTGGGCCTCACGCTCACGGCCGACGGTCCGTGGCTGGCGCTGGGGACCTTCATCGGCGGCCTGTCGGCCGCCAGCGCCATGATGATCGTCACCTCACTGGCGCTGGCCTCGATGGCACTCAACCACCTGCTGCTGCCCTCGCGGCTGCAGCGCCAGCAGGCCGCCTCCGGCAGCCTCTACGCCTGGCTGCTGTGGGGCCGGCGCCTGCTCATCGTCGGCATCATCCTCCTCGGCTACCTCTTTTATCTGCTGCTGGAGTACAACCAGGGGCTGGCCCAGATCGGGCTCATCTCCTTCGTCGCCGTGGCCCAGTTCCTGCCCGGCATCGTCGGCCTGCTCTACTGGCGGCGCGCCACCCACGCGGGTTTCATCGCGGGGCTGATCGCCGGCATGCTGGTGTGGCTCACCGCCCTGATCCTGCCGCTGCTGGACCACGCCGGGGTACTGACCAACAACATCAACCTGCAGCTGTTGATGGGGGCGCAGGACCAGGACCGCTGGGCCTTCGCCAGCTTCTGGTCGCTCAGCCTCAATGCCCTGCTGTTCGTCGTGTTCTCACTGCTCACCGAGCCCTCGCGCGAGGAACAGGAGGCCGCCCAGGCCTGCTGCCGAGAGACCGTGGCCCCGCCGCCCGGCCAGGTGAACGTGCAGTCGCTGGCACAGTTCGAGGAGCGCCTGTCGCTCAGCCTCGGGCATGACATGGCCCGCGCCGAGATCGGCAAGGCCCTCGATGACCTGGCGCTGACGCCGGAGCAGGTGCGCAGCCCGCAGCTGCGCCTGCTGCGCGAGCGCATCGAGCGCAACCTCTCGGGCCTGATCGGGCCGCTGCTCGCGCGCATGATCGTGGACGAGGGCCTCAAGGTGGACACCAACGCCCAGACGGCCCTGGCCGATACCCTGCGCTTCATGGAAGAACAGCTGGAGACCTCGCACACCCGCCTGCAGGGCCTGGCCGCCGAGCTCGACACCCTGCGCCGCTATCACCGCACCGTGCTGCAGGAACTGCCGCTGGGCGTGTGCTCCATCGCGCCCGACGGGCAGATCCTGCTGTGGAACGCCGCCATGACCCTGATCACCGGCATCTCCAGCCGCGAGGCCACCGGTCAGACGCTCAGCGACCTGCCCGAGCCCTGGGCCGGGGTGCTGCGCAGCTTCGCCCGCGGCGAGGACAACCACCTCTACAAGCTGCAGGTGGCGGTCGGCAACGAGACCCGCTGGTTCCACCTGCACAAGTCCGAGGTCGAGGCCCCGCATACCCAGTCGGCGCTGGCCTCGGGCCTGGGCGGCAGCGTGCTGCTCATCGAGGATCTCACCGAGCTGCACGTGCTGGAGCGCGAGGTGGCGCACTCCGACCGCCTGGTCTCCATCGGTCGCCTGGCCGCCGGCGTGGCCCACGAGATCGGCAACCCGCTGACCTGTATCGACACGCTGGCGCAGAACCTGCGCTACGACAACACGCCCGCCGACGTGGAGACGACCGTCGACCAGCTGCTGGAGCAGACCCGGCGCATCACCAACATCGTGCAGTCGCTGGTCACCTTCAGCCATGCCGGCAGCTCGCGCGAGGAGGATCACGTGCCCGTGGATCTCGCCGCCTGCGTGGACGAGGCCATGCATCTCGTGCAGCTGAGCCGCCAGGGGCGTGCCGTGAGCTGCCTCAACGAGGTCGGCCCCGGACAGCGCGTCACCGGCGATGCCCGCCGCCTGATCCAGCTGTTCGTGAACCTGCTCTCCAACGCCATCGACGCCTCGCGCCCGGGGGATCACGTGCGGGTGCGGGCCGAGACCCGCCATGACACGGTGCGCATCGAGATCGAGGACGAGGGCGCGGGCATCGACGACACCCTGCGCGAGCGCATCTTCGACCCCTTCTTCACCACCAAGCCGGCCGGCAAGGGCACCGGCCTGGGGCTGTCCGTGGTCTACAGCATCGTCCAGGACCACGGCGGCAGCATCTTCCTCGAGACACCCGAGACCGGCGGCGCGCGTTTCGTCCTGCGCCTGCCCGCCGCCCAGCCCGCAGCGCAGAAGGAACCGTCCGCATGAACCGCATCCTGGTCATCGACGACGAGGAGATCATCCGCATGAGCCTGGCCCGCCTGCTCGGCCGGGAGGGCTATGCCGTGGACACCGCCGGCAGCCTGGAGGAGGCCCGCGCGGCCCTGGCGGCGCGCAGCTATGCCCTGGCGCTCTGCGACCTGCGCCTGCCCGACGGCGAGGGTACCGGGCTGCTGGGTGACGCCGGCGAGATGCCGGTGGTGATCATGACCAGCTACGCCAGCGTGCGCTCGGCGGTGGATGCCATGAAGCAGGGTGCGGTGGACTACATCGCCAAGCCCTTCGACCACGACGAGGTGCTGCTGCTGGTGGCACGCAACCTCAAGCAGCGCCGTCTGGAAGAGGAAAACGCCCGCCTGCGCTCGGATCTCGAGGCCACCTGGCCGGCCGGCGGCATGGTGGGCGAGTCCGCCGCCATGCAGCGCGTCTTCGACTGGGTGCAGCGGCTCGCCGACACCGACGCCACGGTGCTGATCCGCGGCGAGTCGGGCACCGGCAAGGAGCTGGTGGCCCGCGCCATCCACGAGCGCAGCGCCCGGCGCGAGCGCGCCATCGTGGCCGTGAACTGCGCGGCCATCCCCGAGACCCTGATCGAGGCCGAGCTCTTCGGCCACGAGAAGGGGGCCTTCACCGGCGCCGTCAGCCAGCGCCAGGGCCTGATCGAGGCGGCCGACGGCGGCACCCTGTTCCTGGACGAGATCGGCGAGCTGACCCCCGCCGCCCAGTCGCGCCTGTTGCGCGTGCTGCAGGAAGGCGAGATCCGCCGCGTGGGCGCCACCGGCGAGCGCCACGTGGACATCCGCCTGGTGGCCGCCACCCACCGCGACCTCGAGGCCATGGTGCGGGAAGGCAGCTTCCGCGAAGACCTCTACTACCGGCTAAAGGTCGTACAGCTCGAGCTGCCGCCCCTGCGCGAGCGCCCCGAGGACCTGGAGCCGCTCACCGCCTACCTGCTGGACAGGATCGGCCGCCGCCTGCGCCGCGCGCCACCTGCGCTGAGCCCGGCGGCGCGCGAGGCCATCGCCCGTCACCGCTGGCCGGGCAACGTGCGCGAGCTGGAAAACGCCCTGGAACGCGCCGTCATCCTGGCCGACGGCGCGATCACCCCCGAGCACCTGGGCCTGAACCCGGCCGCGGCGCCCGAACCCGGGGAGGCCGACATGCCCGACCTGAGCCTCGACGACTACTTCCGCCGCTTCGTGCTGGAGAACCAGGGCCAGATGACCGAGACCGAGCTGGCCCGGCGCCTGGGCATCAGCCGCAAGGCCCTGTGGGAACGGCGCCAGCGCATGGGCATCCCCCGCCAGCGGGGCCAGGCCGATCCATCGTGACCGGGGGGCGTGACGCCTGTCACGCCCCGTAACACCGGTGTTACCGTGGGTAACACCGGTGCGCCACGACTCAATCCAAGTGATTGATTTTACGAAGAACAGTTCCGGCACAATGCTTGCAGCTAGGTTCCAAACCCCGGACCCACTGCGCCGATGGCCGACCCGAAACCCGACAATCAGTCCCCGAACGGCAGCGTGCTCGGCCCTGTCCTGGATTTCCTGCGCCGTCACGCCCCCTTCGACCAGATGGAGGCGGCCGACCTCGAGTTCCTGGCCAAGCGCCTGGAGCTGAGCTTCCACGCCCGCGGCGCCAAGATCACCGACCCCGCTGCCGGGCCCGCCGACCGCTTCATCATCATCAAGCAGGGCCGCGTGCGCGGCGAGACGCCGAGCGAGGACGAACAGATCTCGGGCAACGCCTGGGAGCTGGTGCCGGGCGAGTGCTTCCCCATCGGCGCCCTGCTCGCCCACCGCCCGGTGCGTACCGTGCACCGTGCCGCCGAGGACTGCTTCTGCTTCGAGCTGCGCCGCGACGACTTCGAGAAGCTCCTCAAGCGCAGCCCCGCGTTCAACGACTTCTGCACCCGCCGGCTGGCCAACCTGCTGGACCAGGCCCAGCGCCGCATCCAGGCGAGCACCGTCACGGCGCTCAGCGGCGACACCGCCCTCAACTACCGCGTCTCCGACCGCATGCAGGCGCAGACGGTGCGCTGCGCGCCGGGCACGGTATTGGGCGAGGCCCTGGCCACCATGCGCGAACACGCGGTGGGCAGCATCATCGTGGTCGACGAGGCCACCCACCCGCTGGGCATCTTCACCCTCAAGGACCTGCTCGGGCGCGTGGTGCTGGACGAACGGCGCCTGGACACGCCCATCGCCGAGGTGATGACGCCCGACCCGATCACCATCCCGGCCGATGCCTATGCCTTCGAGGCCGCGCTGAAGATGGCCGAGCACGGCGTCACCCACCTGTGCGTCGTGGAGCGCGGCCGCCTGGCCGGCGTGCTCTCCGAGCGCGACCTCTTCGCCCTGCAGCAGATCAGCATCGGCAGCGTGAGCCGCCGCATCACCGGTGCGGGCAGCGTGGCGGCCGTCGCCCAGGTGGCCGGCGACATCCACAAGCTGGTCGGGCAGATGATCGCCCAGGGCGCGGAGATCGACCAGATCACCCAGCTCATCACCCTGCTCAACGACCACATCGCCCAGCGCGTGATCACCCTCTGCGAGCAGGACTTCGAGGTCGGTGACATCGACTACACCTGGCTGGCCTTCGGCAGCGAGGGCCGCCAGGAACAGACCCTCAAGACCGACCAGGACAACGGCATCCTGTTCCGCGTACCCGAGGGCCAGGACGCCGACACCCTGCGCCAGCGGCTGCTGCCCATGGCGCGACAGATCAACGAGGGCCTGGCCGAGTGCGGCTTCCCGCTGTGCCCCGGCAACATCATGGCCAGCAACCCGGAGTGCTGCCTGAGCGCGGAGGAATGGCGCGCCCGCTTCGACCGCTGGATCGACCAGGGTACGCCCGAGCATCTGCTGAAGAGCTCCATCTTCTTCGACTTCCGCCCCATCACCCCGCCGCTGGCCGAGGTGGACGAGCTGCGCGCGCACCTGCTGCGCGCCACCGGGCGCAACAGCCGCTTCCGCCGGCAGATGGCCGCCAATGCCCTGCGCATCCGTCCGCCGCTCGGGGTGATCCGCGACTTCAAGCTCACCACCGGTGGTGACCACGACCACACCCTGGACCTCAAGACCAACGGCCTCACCCCCTTCGTCGACGGCGCGCGCATCATCGCGCTGGGGGCGGAGGTGGATGCCACCCACACCGTGGACCGGCTGCGCGGTGCGCAGGAGAACGGCAAGCTGCGCAAGCCCGACGTCGATGCCTGGGTGGATGCCTATCACTACATCCAGTTCCTGCGCATGCGCCTGCATGCCGAACAAAGCCGCGAGGAGCGCGAACTCAGCAACCACATCGATCCGGACACGCTCAGCGAGCTGGATCGACGCATTCTCAAGGAGGCGTTTCGACAGGCACGGAAGCTCCAGTCGAAACTGGCTCTGGAATATCAGCTGTAGTCAGGCTGAGAACCAAGCAAGGCAAAGGTGAAAGAAGCAAGGAAAAGTGAAATGACGAACGTAAATTCCAACCACAACGAAGACACGGGAGGACACCATGGAACTCTCAGGTAAGACGAGGGAGTACTGGGCCGCGAACCTCAAACTACTGATCTCCTGTCTGGTGATCTGGTTTGTCGCGTCCTATCTGTTCGGGATCATTCTGGTCGAACCGCTCAACGCCATTCAGATCGGTGGCTACAAGCTCGGTTTCTGGTTTGCCCAGCAGGGGTCGATCTACACCTTCCTGGTGCTGATCTTCTTCTACGCCTGGCGCATGAACAAGCTTGATCGCGAATTCGGCGTTCACGAAGACTAAGGGGGAGATTCCATAATGACTCTCGAAACAATGACCTGGATCGTCGTCGGTGCGACGTTCGCGCTCTATATCGGCATTGCCATCTGGAGCCGCGCGTCCAGCACCGGCGAATTCTATGTCGCGGGCAAGGGGGTCCACCCCGTCGCCAACGGCATGGCCACCGCGGCGGACTGGATGTCCGCGGCATCCTTTATCTCCATGGCCGGCCTCATCGCCTTCAACGGCTATGATGCCTCGGTGTACCTGATGGGCTGGACCGGCGGCTACGTGCTGCTTGCCATGCTGCTCGCGCCCTACCTGCGCAAGTACGGCAAGTTCACCGTGCCGGAGTTCATCGGTGAGCGCTACTACTCGCAGACCGCGCGCATCGTCGCCGTCATCTGCCTGATCGTGGCCTCGATCACCTACGTCATCGGCCAGATGAAGGGCATCGGCGTGGCCTTCTCCCGCTTCCTGGAGGTGGACTACAACACCGGCCTCTACAGCGGCATGGCGATCGTGTTCATCTACGCGGTGCTCGGCGGCATGAAGGGGATCACCTATACCCAGATCGCCCAGTACGTGGTGCTGATCTTCGCCTACACCGTGCCGGCCGTCTTCATCTCGCTGCAGCTCACCGGCAACCCGCTGCCGCAGCTGGGTCTGGGCAGCACGGTGGCCGACGGCACGCACCTGCTGGCCAAGCTCGACCAGGTGCTGGTGGAACTGGGCTTCGCACAGTACACCGTCATGAAGGGCACCACGCTCAACATGGTGGCACTGACGCTGTCGCTCATGATCGGTACGGCGGGTCTGCCGCACGTCATCGTGCGCTTCTTCACCGTGCCGAAGGTGCGTGATGCGCGCGCCTCCGCCGGCTGGGCGCTGTTCTTCATCGCCATCCTCTACACCACTGCTCCGGCCGTGGGTGCGATGTCCTTCTACAACCTGATCAACACCGTGCAGCCGGGCCCGATTGCCGCTGAAGACGGTGCGCTCAAGTACGAGGACCGCCCGACCTGGTTCCAGAACTGGGAGACCACCGGTCTGCTGAAGTTCGAGGACAAGAACGGTGACGGCCGCATCCAGTACCGTGCGGCGGCCGACGAGAGCGAACTGAAGGTCGACCGCGACATCATGGTGCTGGCCAACCCCGAGATCGCCAAGCTGCCGAACTGGGTCATCGCCCTGGTCGTGGCCGGTGGTCTGGCGGCCGCCCTGTCCACCGCGGCGGGCCTGCTGATGGCCATCTCCTCTGCGGTGTCGCATGACCTGCTCAAGGGCGTGTTCAAGCCCGACATCTCGGAGAAGGCCGAGCTGCTGTCGGCGCGCATCGCCATGGCGGGCGCCATCGTGGTGGCCGGCTGGCTGGGTCTGCACCCGCCGGGCTTTGCCGCACAGGTGGTGGCACTGGCCTTCGGTCTGGCCGCCTCCTCGCTGTTCCCGGCCCTGATCATGGGTATCTTCTACAAGCGCCTGAACAGCACCGGTGCCATCGCCGGCATGCTGGTGGGCCTGTTCAGCACCCTGATCTACATCTTCTGGTTCAAGGGATGGTTCTTCATCCCGGGCACCGAGATGATGGCCAACAACGCCAGCAACTGGTTCCTCGGCATTCAGCCCGAGTCCTTCGGCGCCGTGGGTGCGCTGCTCAACTTCGTGACCGCCTTCGTGGTGTCGAAGCTGACCGCCCCGCCGCCGGATCACATCCAGCATCTGGTGGAAGATATCCGTGTGCCGAAGAACCTCGGCTAAGCAGCACGGATGAACGGACGCAGGGTCGGGTCACCCCGACCCTGCGTTTTTACCCAGGAGGCGATCCTTTTCTGATCACGCCGCGCAACGGCCTGATGAGAAAAGGATTCGGACTGTCGGCCCGTTGATCACGGGCGCGCACCTCACCCAAATCCCGATCGAGGCTGAACCCGAATCGAACCCATGGACGCCGAACTTGCCGACATCTGCCAGTTCCTCGCCGTGCATGCACCCTTCGATGCCTGCACGGACGAGGCACGCGAGCACATCTCGCGCGAGCTCTCCATTCGCTACCTGCGCCACGGCACACCCTTCCCCCCCGCCGACACGGGAGACGACGCGGCTTCGCTGTACCTGTTTCGCACCGGTGCGGCGGAGTTTCGAGATGCGGACAACCGCCTGATCGAACGCCTGCAGGAAGGCGAGGTGTATGCCGATGCCTGCCTGGGCGAGACCCTGCAGACCCAGGCCGTCCTGGGTGAAGACATCACCGGGCGCATCGTCGAGGACTGCCTCGTCTATCTACTGCCCTGCGAACGGCTCGATCACCTGCGCGCCAGCTATCCGGCACTGGACGACTATTTCCGGGCATCGGCCGGCAAGCGGCTGCAGCAGGCCTACACCAGGCTGCAGGCCGACCGCACGCCGGCCACCGACATCACCCGCCTGGACGTCAGTGACCTGCTGCGTCCGCTGGACTATGGCATCCCGGCCGATGCCAGTATCCGCGAGGCCGCTGGCCGCATGATGGACCGCAAGACCTCGGGGCTGCTGGTGCTGAAGAACGGCGAGCTGGCCGGACTCATCACCGACCACGACCTGCGACGCCACTGCGTGGTCGGCGAGGTCTCGCCCGAGGAGCCGGTGGCGCGGGTCATGACCACCCGTCTCTACACCGTGTCGCCCGACATGTCGGCCTTCGAGGCCCTGCTGGAGATGACCCGCCGCAACATCCGTCACCTGCCGGTGGTGGACGCGGGGCGGCCCGTGGGCCTGGTCACCGCCATCGACTTCGTGCGCCAGCAGGCCACCAGCGCGGTCTACCTCGTCGCCGACATCGAACGCTGCGACTCCCCCGAGGCCGTGGCCCGCGCCTGCGCCGAGTTGCCGGAGATCCAGCTCCGCCTGGTGGGCACGGGCGCGCGCGGCAGCGATGTACAGCAGGTCGTCACCTCCATCGCCGATGCGGCCACGCGACGCCTGGTCGAACTGGCCGAGGCCGCACTCGGTCCTGCGCCCGTCCCCTACGCCTGGGTGTCCGTAGGCTCGCAGAGCCGGCGCGAGATGACGCTCAGTTCCGACCAGGACAACCTGCTGCTGCTCGACGACCGCTACGATCCCGCCCGCCACGGTCCCTGGTTCGAGGGCCTGGCCGAGCGGGTGAACGAGGGACTCGCCGCCTGCGGCTTCGCCCTCTGCCCGGGCGAGGTGATGGCGCGCAATCCCCAGTGGCGCCAGCCGCTGGCCCAGTGGCGGCGCTATTTCCGTGGCTGGATCGAGGCGCCGGAACGCAAGTCGATGATGTATGTGGCCAACTTCTTCGACCTGCGCCTGATCACGGGCGAGCAGGAACTGCTGGAACAGCTGCGCAGCGGCGTGCTCGAGGACTGCCAGGAGAACCAGATCTTCCACGCCCACCTGGCCGGCAATACCCTGCGCCACCGGGCGCCGCTGGGCATCTTCAACGGCTTCGTGCTCAGCACCCACGAGGAGCAGGCCGACACCCTGGACCTCAAGCGCGAGGGCCTCATCCCCATCGTGGATATCGCCAGGCTCTATGCCCTGGTCAACGGCATCGCCGCGGTCAACACCCTGGAGCGCCTGCGCGCGGCGGGGGAGCGCGGTGTCATGCACCGGGAGACCGCCCAGGACCTGGTCGAGGCCTATGAATTCATCGCCGGCCTGCGCCTGCGTCACCAGGCCGAGGCCCTGCGCCGCGGCGACCGGCCCGACAACTACCTGGACCCGCGGCGCCTGAGTTCCCCCGAGCGCTCGCACCTCAAGCAGGCCTTTCGCGTGGTGCGCACCGTGCAGGCGGCCCTCAACCAGCGCTACCAGGGCGGGCGCTTCGCATGACCCTGCTCGGCGGCATGTGGTGGAACGAGCTGCGACGCCGCTGGCTGCTGCGCAAGGCGCCCGCAGGACCGCTGCACGATTACCTGCGCGAGGGCTTCCCGTCCGCGCGCGTCGGCTTCGACCAGGCGCCACTGCTGGCGGTGGATCTGGAGATGACGGGGCTGAATCCGCTGGTCGATGACATCGTGAGCATCGGCTGGGTGCCGATCGAGAGGGGCGGCATCCGGCTGGGCGCTGCCCGGCGCCTGCTGGTCCGGCCGGAAAGCGAGATGGTCCCTGAGAGTGCGGTGATCCACAAGATCACCGACACCCATGCCGCCACCGGCGCCCCGCTGGCCGATGCCCTGGCCGAGTTGCTGGCCGCCTTGCGTGGGCACGTGATGGTGGCGCACCATGCCCGCATGGAGCTGCGGTTCATCGATGCCGCCTGCCGGCGGGTGTATGGCGGTGGCATCGTGATCCCCACGATCGACACGGAATGGCTGGCGCGGCGCCGTTTCGAACGGCGCGGCCAGCCCTACAAGGCCCGCGACCTCAGCCTGGCCGCCGTGCGGGCGCGTTATAATCTGCCCATTCACCAGGCACACGACGCACTGGGCGACGCCATCGCCACCGCGGAACTGTTCCTGGCCCAGGCCAACGACTACGGCGCCGGCCGCCGCGTGTCGCTGGCACAGATACTCTATCCGTCCTGAATGCCGCGCGCGGCATGATCAGGCAAAGCCATAAAACCGGGAGATGACAATGAGCGAAAACATTGAATCCACTCTGCAGGAGAACCGGCTCTTCGAACCCTCCGAGGCCTTCCAGAAGAACGCGCGCGTCAGGGCCGCGGACCTCGAGGCCATGTACCGGAAGGCCGAGACCGACCACGAGGGATTCTGGGCCGACCTGGCGCGCGAGGAGATCGTCTGGAAGCAGCCGTTCACGACCGTGCTCGACGACAGCAAGGCGCCGCACTACCGCTGGTTCACCGACGGCAAGCTCAACGTCTCCTACAACTGCATCGACCGCCACCTGGCCGAGCGGGGCGACCAGGTCGCCATCGTCTTCGAGGGCGAGCCGGGCGACGTACGCAGGATCACCTTCAACGAGCTGCACAGCGAGGTCAGCCGCTTCGCCAACGCGCTCAAGGCCCAGGGCATCGCCAAGGGCGACCGCGTGGTCATCTACATGCCCATGATCCCGGAGGCCGTGGTGGCCATGCAGGCCTGCGCGCGCATCGGCGCCATCCACTCCGTGGTGTTCGGCGGCTTCTCCGCCGAGGCCCTGCGCGACCGCGTCAACGACGCCGAGGCGAAGATGGTCATCACCGCCGACGGCGGCAACCGCGGCGGCAAGATCGTCGAACTCAAGGCTGCCGTCGACAAGGCCATGGCCCACGGCTGCCCCTCCATCGAGAAGAACATCGTCTTCCGCCGCACCGGCCACGACGTGCCGATGGACGGCTCCCGCGACATCTGGTGGCACGACGCCATCGCCGGCCAGTCCGACGACTGCGAACCGGAATGGGTGGACGCCGAGCACCCCTTGTTCCTGCTCTACACCTCCGGCTCCACCGGCAAGCCCAAGGGCATCCAGCACTCCAGTGCCGGCTACCTGCTCAACGCCATCTGCACCAACAAGTGGGTCTTCGACCAGCAGGATGGCGACGTCTTCTGGTGTACCGCCGACGTCGGCTGGATCACCGGCCACACCTACGTGGCCTACGGCCCGCTGGCCGTCGGCACCACCCAGGTGATGTTCGAGGGCGCGCCCACCGTGCCGGACGGCGGCCGCTTCTGGAAGGTGGCCCAGGACCACGACGTCACCATCTTCTACACCGCCCCCACCGCCATCCGCGCCCTGATGAAGCTGGGCGACGAGATCCCGGCCAGCTACGACCTCGGCAAGCTGCGCCTGCTCGGCACCGTGGGCGAGCCCATCAACCCCGAGGCCTGGATGTGGTATCACCGCGTGATCGGCGGCGAGAACTGCCCGATCGTGGACACCTGGTGGCAGACCGAGACCGGCGCCCACATGATCGCCCCGATCCCGGGCGTGACCGCCACCAAGCCCGGCTCCTGCACCCGCCCGCTGCCCGGCATCGCCGCCGACGTGGTGGACGACGACGGCAACTCCATCACCGAGCCGAACAAGGGCGGCTACCTGGTCATCAAGAAGCCCTGGCCCTCGATGCTGCGCACCATCTGGGGTGACGACGAGCGCTACGTGAAGACCTACTGGCCGATGTTCGGCGGCAAGTACTACCTGGCCGGCGACAGCGCCCGCCGCGACGCCGACGGTTACTTCTGGATCATGGGCCGCATCGACGACGTGCTGAATGTCTCCGGCCACCGCCTGGGCACCATGGAGATCGAGTCGGCCCTGGTGGCCCACGAGAAGGTCGCCGAGGCCGCCGTGGTCGGCCGTCCGGACGACGTCAAGGGCGAGGCCATCGTGGCCTACGTGATCTGCAAGGGCGACCGCCCCACCGGCGCGCATGCCGAGGAGATGGTCAAGGAACTGCGTGGCTGGGTGACCGAGCAGATCGGCCCGATCGCGCGCCCGGACGACATCCGCTTCGCCGACGGCCTGCCCAAGACCCGCTCGGGCAAGATCATGCGTCGCCTGCTGCGCGACATCGCCAAGGGCGCGGAGATCACCTCCGACACCTCGACGCTGGAAAACGAGGCCGTGGTGCTGCAGCTGCAGGGCAAGGCCTGAGCCGGAAACACGAGAAGATCCGGGACTGGCATTGCCGGTCCCGGACATCACCCGGTACAGGCAGACATAGGCAGAATTCCCGTTTTTCGCACCGCGGGGCTGCCCGCACATACGACCCGTTACACCACCGGCACAATGGAGCCGTCACCAACAAGGACCGTTCAACATGCAGCATTTCGACCTGGGTTTCGCCCGCATCTCCCGCCTGGAGAGCGACATCTACGAAGTCACCGCCGCTCCGGCCATCGAGATCGACGCCGGGATGAGCCAGCGCTTTCACCGCTTCCTCGGTGAAGAGATCGGCACCCCCTGTCACCTGCTCATCGACAAGCAGCACGACTACTCCCTCTCGCTCGAGGCCATGCGCAGTACCGGCGATCACCCCCTGATCCGCGGCATGGCCTTCCTCGTCTATCGCCACAGCACGGCCCGCATCGTCGAGCTGCAGCAACGCCTCATGCGCAACCGCAATCTGCCGGTGGCCACCTTCCGCAACCGCGAACTGGCGCTGGACTGGCTGCGCGACCTCGCCTACCCGTTGCGCAACTCGCAGGCCTCCTGACGCGCTGGAATACCGGGGAACCTTTGCCGGGCCAGCCGGGCCACATACAATGTGCCCCCATACTGGTGCACCTGACCGGCCCACGGACCCTGCATGCTGCAAACGCTCTTGAGCTGGCTCGGCCAGCACGAAACCCTGTTGCTCTGGGCAGGCGCCCTCTCCGCCCTGGGCTTCATCGCCAGCCTGGCGCTGCTGCCCTGGCTGGTGGTGCGCATACCGCCCGACTATTTCCACCAGCGCCATCCCTTCCTCGACGAGCTGCGTGACCGCCACCCCGTGCTGCGCTGGGCGCTGTTCCTGCTGAAGAACCTGTTCGGCGCCCTGGTGCTGCTGATGGGGATTGCGATGCTGGTGCTGCCGGGCCAGGGGCTCATCACCATCATGATCGGCCTGCTCCTGCTGAATTTCCCGGGGAAGTTCGCCCTGGAACGCTGGGTGGTGACGCGCCCGGGCGTGCTGCGCGCCATCAACTGGATGCGCGGCCGTTACGGCCACCTGCCCATCACCCTGCCGCCGACCCGGGAACTTGATTCGCCCTAGCGCTCGCGCTACATCTGGTAGCCCCTTTCCCTACCAGTACCCAGGACGCCATGACCGACTGCAAGACGCTGGACACGCCACTGGCCGAGGGCGTGATCGAGATCGAGGATGCCGGGGGCGGGTGCCGCCGGTTCGAGGGCGAGGCCCTGCTGGTGGCCTGCGCGGGACACTACAGCGGCATGAAGCCGCTGGCCGTGGGCGAGCCGGGGACGGTCAGCCTGCTCTCGGGCGAGCCCGGCTGGCGGCTGCGCGTCGAGGGTGTCGAGTTCGCCCTCACACTGGACGAATTCGTGCACCTGGCCCTCCACGCCCTGCCCGCCGCCCAGGTCCTGAAACTGCGCGAGACCTGCGGCGGGCTGGCCCTGATCGGGCCCGACCACTACGACGCCGACGGCCGGGCCCTGCAGCCCAAGGTCCGCGTGCCGGCATCCTAGGGCCTTTCAGCACGAGGCGGGGCCTGCCCTGCCTGGTGGCCTGCCAGCCATAAAAAAACGCCACGCATCCGCGTGGCGTTTTTTTATGGCCGCTACACCCGAGGCGCAGGGACCGTGGCTCGACGGGTCAGGCGCTGGCCGTCACCAGGGTGGCCTGGGGGCCCTTCTTCCCCGCCTCCGACTCGAAGGCGACGAGCTGGCCTTCATTGAGGGTGCGATAGCCATCCATCTGGATGGTGGAAAAGTGGACGAACACGTCCTGCGTGCCGTCCTCCGGGGAGATGAAGCCGTAGCCCTTCTTGTTGTCGAACCACTTGACCGTTCCATTGCGCATTGCCTGTTTCTCCTTGCTGTTCCCTGGGTGGTACCGATGCCCGGCAGTGGGCATCACAGGGAGCATAGGCAGGGATTCCCGTATGCACAAATGAACCGCGTCGCAGTTTTCAGCCCTGCTCGCCCTGCTCCATCTCGGCCTGCTGGCGCTTGACCTCGGCGTGGACCTGCGCCATGTCGACCTCGCGGACCTTGCCGATGACCTCCTCGAACTGGCCCTCGGACAGCATGCCGGGCTGGGCGAAGAGGATGACCTGCTCGCGGAAGATCATGAGCGTGGGGATGGAGCGGATCTGGAAGTGGGCGGCCAGGCCCTGTTCTTCCTCGGTGTTGATCTTGGCGAAGACGATGTCGTCGTGCTTTTCGGACATGGACTCGTAGATCGGTGCGAAGGCGCGACAGGGGCCGCACCAGGGGGCCCAGAAATCGACGATGACGATGTCGTTGCCGGTGACGGTGGATTCGAAGTTTTCAGCGGTGAGTTCCAGAGTAGCCAAGACAGTCTCCCGGAGAGTGCTTAAAGGAATGGATGGAGCGTAGACGAAAACGGTGGATGGCGCGCTCAGCGCGTCTGCGCCTCGAGCATGGCATCCCGCAGCTGGAACAGCCGGGCCAGCGGATCGCCCTGTTCGAGCAGGGCCTGCTTGACCCCGGGCGCCAGCGGCAGCAGCTCGGCGAGACGGGCGCCGACCCAGCCGGCGCGGTCGCAGTGCGGGTCCTCGGCCAGCGGGCCGCCGATTTCATGCAGGATACGCTCGCACAGCTGCCCCAGGGATTCAAATTCCGGTGGCAGGGGTGTGTCATTTTCCTCGGGCAGCCACTGGACGACGCCCATGCGCAGGCCGTTGTCCTCCTCCTGGCTGTCGATGACGCGAAAGCGGCGCTCGCCACGGGCGGTGATGCCGAGCAGGCCGTCCGGGGTCTGTGTCCAGTCGACGATGCGCGCACTGGTGCCGACGCCATGGATCTCGGCCGGACCGCCGGCCTCCACGCCCTCGCGGATCTGGCAGATGCCGAACACGCCGTCGCTGCGCAGGCGCTCGCGCACCATGTCGATGTAGCGGGCCTCGAAGATGCGCAGGGGCAGCAGCCCCTCGGGGAACAGCACGGTGTGCAGGGGAAAGAGCGGGATGCGTTCGGTGCCGAATTCAGTCATCGTCCGGCACGTCCTCGCCCCAGCGCGCGACGAGGTCCTGTTCCAGACCCAGGTGGTCGAGCACCCGCGCGACCATGAAGTCCACCAGCTCCTCGATGCGCGTGGGGCGATGATAGAAACCGGGGTTGGCGGGCATGATCACGGCGCCCATGCGCGCGAGCCGGAGCATGTTCTCGAGGTGGATCTCGGAGAACGGCGTCTCGCGCACCACCAGGATGAGCTGGCGGCGTTCCTTGAGCACCACGTCGGCGGCGCGTTCGATGAGCGAGCGGCTGGCGCCGGTGGCCACGGCCGAGAGCGTGGCCGTGGTGCAGGGGCAGACGACCATGGCGTCCGGTACGGCCGAGCCGCTGGCCACGGGGGCCGTCCACTGCTCGCGGTCGTAGACGTGCAGCTGGCCCTCGGTCGCGCCAAAACGCTCGGCGAGGAAACGGCGCATCGCCGCCGGGCGCGCCGGCAGCTTCACCTCGGTCTCCATGCCGATGACGAGCTGGCCGGGCCTGGAGAGCATGAGATGCACCTCCACGCCCTGGCCGATCAGGCATTCGAGCAGGCGCAGGCCGTAGGGCGCGCCCGAGGCCCCGGTGATGGCCAGCGCCACGGAGTCGACGCGGGGACGGGTCACCCGCCGCGCTCCTGTTCCTTGGCCAGCAGCTTGTTGGTCTCGGAGAGACGGCGGATGAGCGTCTCGGTGAAGGCCTTGTAGTAGCGCAGCTGGCAGTGATCGGAGGCCTGGCCGATGAGGGTGGCGTTGATCTTCATCAGCGTGAGCGGGCTCTCGGCGATGATGGTGGCCGTGCGCCGCTGGTGGGTGATGAAGCCGATCTCGCCGAAGCAGTCGCCGGAATTGAGCCAGCCGATGGGCCGACCGCCCTTCTCCACCACCGCCGAGCCGTTGACGATGATGTAGAAGGTGTCGTCGATGTCGCCCTCGTTGATGACGGTATCGCCGGCCTCGAAGTTCACCCAGGTGGCGGCATACATCACCTCCTGGATCTCCTCCATGGTGAAGTCGCGGAAGAAATCGAGCTGGGTGAGCATGTCGCGCCGCTCGATGTTCTCGATCTGGCGGCCGGCCAGGCGCAGCTGGTCGAACAGGCGGCTGAGGTCGGCGGCGAACTCCACGCCGTTCTGGTAGCGGTCTTCCAGACGCTTGGCCAGGGCCTTCTGCACCACCTGGTCCAGCGCCTCGGGGAGGTCGGGCCGGAAGTCGCGGATCGAGGGCGGTGCGTTGTGCACGATCTGGTAGACCAACGAGTGGTAGGTGTCGGCCTCGAAGGGCAGACGGCGCGTGAGCAGGCCGAACATCACCACGCCCAGCGAGTAGATGTCGCTCTGCGGCCCGACGGGCTCGTCCTTCACCTGCTCGGGCGACATGTAGTTGGGCGAGCCGATCAGCCCCACCGGCTGGGTCTCTTCCAGCTGTTCGAGCTGGGCGATGCCGAAGTCCATGATCTTCACCGTGCCGTCGTCGGTGAGCATGATGTTGCTGGGCTTGATGTCGCGGTGCACCACGCCCTCGCGGTGCGCGTAGTCCAGCGCCTTGCAGCACTTGAAGACGACGTCCACCGCCTTGTCCACGTCCAGCAGCTCGTCGCCGCGGGTGAAGACCTGCAGGGTCTTGCCCTGCACCAGCTCCATGACGATGTAGTTCTGCACGCCATCGATACCGGCGTCGTACACCGAGACGATGTTGGGGTGGTGCAGATTGCCGGCCGCGTGGGCCTCGATGAAGAAGGAGCGCTGGAAGCGGCGTTTGGTGGCCGGATCGCTGGCCTCGGGGCTCGCCACCTTGATGGCGACGGGGCGCTGCACGAAGGGGTCATAGCCCTCGTAGACCACACCCATGCTGCCGCGCCCGATGCGACGCTTGATGATGTACTTGCCGATCTGGTCCGGCTCGGTGCGGGGTTGCAGTTCTAGCATGAGGGCGCTTCAAGGTTGAATCCGGCCAGCATACCCAAGGAGTCCGGCCACGTCATCCCCGGCCCCCCGCGGCCTCGCCGAGGCGGCGGATGAGGGTCTCGTGCAGCCCGTCGAAACTGCCGTTGCTGAGGATCAGCAGGTGATCGCCCGGGGCGGCATGGGTGACCAGGTGGTCGACGATCGCCTCGATGCTCGGGTAGACCCTGCCGCGCCCGCCCAGCCCCTCGGCCACGGCGTCCAGCGACCAGCCGAGCCCCGGCGGGGCATAGAGCAGCACCTCGTCGGCCCCGGCCAGGGCCGGGGCGAGGCTGTCCCGGTGCACGCCCATGCGCATGGTGTTGGAACGCGGCTCCAGCACCGCGATGATGCGCTCGCCGCCCACCCGCGCCCGCAGCCCCGCCAGGGTGGTGCGGATCGCCGTCGGGTGGTGGGCGAAGTCGTCGTACACGCGCACCCCGCCGACCTCGGCGCGCAGCTGCATGCGCCGCTTGATGCCGGCGAAGTCGCCCAGGGCATCGACGGCGTGCTGGGCCGGCACCCCGGCATGGCGGGCGGCGGCGATCGCCGCCAGGGCGTTCATCATGTTGTGCTCGCCGATCAGCTCCCAGGCCACCGTGCCCATGTCCTTGCCATGGCGCAGCACCCGGAAGCGCGAGCCGTCGGCCGCCAGCGGTTCGGCCTGCCACTCGCCGCGGTCGATGGCAAAGCCCTCCACGGGCGTCCAGCATCCCCGTGCCAGGGTGTGTTCGAGGTTGTCGTCGATGGCGTTGGCCACGATCAGCCCCTCGCCCGGCACGGTGCGCACCAGGTGATGGAACTGGCGCTGGATGGCCTCGAGATCGTCGAAGATGTCGGCATGATCGAACTCGAGGTTGTTCAGCACCAGGGTACGCGGACGGTAGTGCACGAACTTGGAGCGCTTGTCGAAGAAGGCCGTGTCGTACTCGTCGGCCTCGACCACGAAGAACGGACCCTCGCCCAGGCGGGCCGAGACGCCGAAGTTCTCCGGCACGCCGCCGATGAGGAACCCCGGGGCCAGTCCGGTGGCCTCGAGAATCCAGGCCAGCAGGCTGGCGGTGGTGGTCTTGCCGTGGGTGCCGGCCACGCCCAGCACCCAGCGGTCCCGCAGCACGTGTTCGGCCAGCCACTGCGGCCCGGAGGTATAGGGGATGCGGCGGTTGAGCACGTGCTCCACGGCCGGGTTGCCGCGCGACATCACGTTGCCGATCACCACGCAGTCCGGCACCGGGTCGAGGTGGGCGGGCTCATAGCCCTGGAAGACCTCGATGCCCAGGGCCTCGAGCTGGGTGGACATGGGCGGATAGACATTGGCATCGGAGCCCGTCACCTCGTGGCCGGCTGCCCTGGCCAGCGCCGCGATACCGCCCATGAAGGTGCCGCAGATGCCGAGGATGTGGATATGCATGGGGATCAGCCCTCCGTCCCGCCGAGCCGCCCCGAGGGGAAGGCCGCCTGCATGACGACCCAGCTCACCACGAAATAGCCCAGCGCCACCCCCAGGCCCGCCCAACGCGACCTGAGCGACAGGGCATGGGTGAAGATGAAGCCGTAGATGGCCACGATCCAGCCCACCAGCACCCAGTAGACCAGGGCCGTGAAGGCCGCCTCCTCGCCGGTGAGCACGGCGCGGTACAGGCTGAAGACGATGGGCAGGGCCACCAGTCCCATCACCAGGCCGCTGGCGGTCAGGGCCAGGACGGTCTGCAGCCAGCGCGTCAACAGCCCGCGCCAGGCCAGCAGGGCGGCGGTGATGCCGAACAGGAGGGCCACGTCGGCCATCGCCGAGAGCACGGCCAGGCCGGGCGGATACAGCGGCCAGGCCATGGCGGCGCCTGCGGCGAAATAGCCCAGGGTGGCGATGACGAGCCAGGCCGGCGAGGCCGGCAGGTCCTGCGGACCGCGGCTCATCATGCAGAGTTCGAGAAAGGGTCGGATGGTGGCGTACATGACTGGATGGCGCTTGCGGATGACGGTCGCTGGGGGGTGATGGCAACAGGCCTCAAGCATAGCACGCCGGCCCGCCGCCCCGGCGTCAGCCGCCCGACTCGATACGCTCCAGCTCGCGCAGCAGGTCGTCTTCCTCCGACCGTGGCGGGTTGCCGTCATGGACGAGGAATTCGCGGCGATCGAGGTAGCCGTTGCGGATGGTGATGTAGCGGTCGAAGGCCACCTCGTCCACCCGCTTCTCGACATCGAGCAGGTCGGCACGGATGTCGATGGCCCGCAGCACCGCGAGCGACCACATCAGCGTCTCGTCATCGATCGCGCGCATCGGATGCGTATAGCCGTCCACCACGCGCCCGCCGGTATCGCGCAGGGTGCTCGGGCCGAGAATGGGCAGCACCAGGTAGGGGCCGGCATCCACGCCCCAGACGCCCAGGGTCTGGCCGAAGTCCTCGTTGCTCTTGGGCAGGCCCATGTGCGAGGCCACGTCGAACAGCCCGCCGATGCCGAAGGTGGTGTTGTAGACCACGCGGTTGATGTCCTGCAGCGAGCGGACGAACTTGCCCTGCAGGGCGTTGTTCAGGGCGTTGGGGATGTCGCCGAGGTTGGAAAAGAAATTGGAGACGCTGTCATCCACCGCCTTGGGCGTGATGGCGCGATAGCCCTTTGCCGCCGGCTTGAGCACGGCGCGGTCCACCGCGTCGTTGAACTCGAACATCGCGCGGTTGTAGCCCTCCCAGGGGTCGCGCGGGTCGGGCGTGCCCCGCACGGAGGCACAGCCCGACAGGCCGAGCACCAGCAGACCGATTGCCAGCCGCTGCCACCCTCGCCACTGCCTCACCCGCCGGTCCCCGCTCAGCCGCGACGGTTGGCCGCGATGCGCATGCGCAGGGCGTTGAGCTTGATGAAGCCCTCCGCATCCTTCTGGTTGTACGCGCCGGCGTCATCCTCGAAGGTGGCGATGCTCTCGTCGAACAGGCTGTCGCGCTCGGACTTGCGGCCGACCACGGTGACGTTGCCCTTGTAGAGCTTCACGCGCACCACACCGTTCACGTGCGCCTGCGAGGCATCGATCATGGCCTGCATCATCTCGCGCTCGGGGCTCCACCAGTAGCCGTTGTAGATCAGGCTGGCGTAGCGCGGCATGAGTTCATCCTTGAGGTGTGCGACCTCGCGGTCCAGGGTGATGGACTCGATGGCGCGGTGCGCCGGCAGCAGGATGGTGCCGCCGGGGGTCTCATAGCAGCCGCGCGACTTCATGCCCACGTAGCGGTTCTCGACGATGTCCAGGCGGCCGATGCCGTTGGCGCCGCCGACCCTGTTCAGCGTCTCGAGCACGGTGGCCGGGCTCATGCGCTCGCCGTCGATGGCCACCAC
>JAJLKJ010000076.1:0-5679 GCA_033839185.1 Gammaproteobacteria bacterium | reverse complement strand
GGTCGACAGCGACAAGGCGAAGGCCAGCTTCCGGGACGGCGTACTGGAACTCGCCCTGCCCAAGGTCACGAAATCCAAACGGCGCGCGATCAAGGTGGAGTAGGGCAACGAGCCGTTGCCCGGGGGGAGCTGCCGTACCTGCACGCGCCTTGCAGCGCTCCTACGGGTGCCGGTCCCGGTACCCGGGTCGTGCCCGCCAGGGCGTTGTCTGTTCAGCGCCGGCCGGCCGCCTTGCGCGCATACAGGGCCGCGTCGACCTCCTTGAGTATCTCTGCGAGCGGGCGCTTGTCATCGGGGGTGATGCAGGTGCCGCCATAACCGATGGTCACGACCAGCTCGGGCGGCAGTTCGAGTTCGTCGGTCTGCAGGCGGAGGAAGTCTGCCTGCAGACGCTCCAGCCAGGCCGCCAGGTCGAAGTCTTCGCCGCTGGTGATGAGCAGGACGAACTCATCGCCGCCCCAGCGAAAGGCCATGTCCCCGTCGCGGGTCTGTGTGCGCAGCGCGGTGCCCAGGGCCTTCAGTACCCGGTCACCCATGTCATGGCCAAGTGTGTCGTTCACGGCCTTGAAGCGATCGAGGTCGAGCGCGACCAGCCAGAAGCTGTCGCGGCCGCTGCCATGCTCGAGCATCTCGTCCATGACGCGTTCGAATTCTCGGCGATTGGCCAGACCCGTCAAAGCATCGGTGTGCCCCAGGGCGTGCAGCGACTCGTGCTTCGAGGCGATACGCTCTGCCCGCTCTGCCAGGCCGTTGCGCAGATGGGCGAACTCGCGATACCGGCTCGGCGGCAGATCGTCCCGCAGAGCGCCTTCCTTCAGGCCCTCCAGGACACGCTGCACGTAGCGGAACTCGGCGAGATAGTTGCTGTACAGCAGGCGCGTGATGATCAGCACGATGAGCATGGCCAGCACGCTACCCAGGCCCACGATGAGTATCAGCCCGGGCAGGGTGCTGCCCAGTGTCTCCTGCCGCGTGATCAGCAGCAGGTTCCAGTCGGTCCCTGGTATCGCGGTACGGGCAGCAGGCCGGTCCACGTCATCCCAGGCCCGGGTCCGGGTGATCAGCTCCCCGCGCGTGTTCGCGATCGCCAGGTGTTCGTCCTCCGTGGCCAGCTCTGCGAGGGCCTCGTCGAGGATGCGCGTGCTGAAACTCACGAAGACCATCCCGATGGTCTCGCCATCCAGGTCGTGGACGGGGGCGGTCAGGTCGAAATGTTCGAGGCCGGGGATGGCGTCGTGGATGGGCGGGCGTGCGACGGGCAGGCCGTTGAGCGAGTCGACCAGGTCGCTCAGGCACTGCGTGCCCACACGCTGGGCGAGGGCGTCGCCCAGCAGGGTGCCATCGGAGGCGAATAGCGCAGCACCCACCGCCTCGGGCATCAGGCGGCGTGTCATCTGTGCCCACGTGGCGGCGCCGGGATGGTCGTTCACGGCCAGCAGATCGAAGACCTGGGAGGTCGTGGCGAGCTGGTTGACGAGCTGCTGATAGGTGTTGATGCGAAACGCCAGGAACTGCTGCATGAAACGCAGCCGATCGGCATCCTCGGCGCGCTCGATGTCCTGGAAATGCCGGTCGATGTGTCGGTATTCGAGTGCCGCCATCGCGATCAGCAGGGCGGCCAGCGCAACCGCCAGCAGGCCGACCAGTCGCCGGATGCTGGGCAGGTAGGTGCGGCTGTCCCTGTCCGGTGCGGGTTGGCGGTGCGTGGCCATGAGGTCTGGTCGTCCTGCGTGCATGCGGTGTGTACGGGGAGCCATTATAGGGCAATGGGTGGGGTCGTGAGGCGTGAGGAAAGAGGTGGTTGAGACCTGTTTCATGCAGTGTCCCCCATGGCCGCCCCCCGCGGGGCCTGCCATGGACCGTCCCAAGCTTTTGACTTGCGACTTGTAACTTGCAACTTAAATAACCCGCAATCAGACAACCCCGACCGATTTCCCCTACAATAGATGCATCCCGTTTGCCCGTCCCCGGGCCGCATACCACAAGGCCTTGCATGTCTGCTGCATCCGATACCCCTGACACCCCCGTACGTTTTGCCGACTTCGACCTCGCCCCTGCCGTGCTGCGGGCGGTGGAGGAGGTGGGCTACGAGACACCCTCGCCCATCCAGGCGGCGACCCTGCCGCCGCTGCTCGCCGGTCGCGACCTGCTGGGCATGGCTCAGACCGGCACCGGCAAGACGGCGGCCTTCGCCCTGCCGCTGCTGAGCCGGCTGGACCTCTCCCGCGCCGAGCCGCAGCTGCTGGTGCTCACGCCCACGCGCGAGCTGGCCATCCAGGTGGCCGAGGCCATGCAGCGTTACGCCCGCCACCTGCCGGGCTTCCACATCCTGCCGGTATACGGCGGGCAGGGCATGGACGTGCAGCTCAGGCAGCTGCGCCGCGGCGTGCACGTGGTGGTCGGCACCCCGGGCCGCGTGCAGGATCACCTGCGCCGCAAGACGCTGAAGCTCGACACCCTCTCCGCGCTGGTGCTGGACGAGGCCGACGAGATGCTGCGCATGGGCTTCATCGACGACGTGGAGCAGATCCTCGAGCACACGCCGTCCGAGCGTCAGATCGCGCTGTTCTCCGCCACCATGCCCGAACCCATCCGCCGCGTGACACAGAAGTACCTGCGCGACCCGGTGGAGATCCGCATCCAGGCCAAAACCAAGACCGTCACCGCCATCACCCAGCGCTACTGGCAGGTGAGCGGCACGCACAAGCTCGATGCGCTCACGCGCATCCTCGAGGTCGAGGACTTCGACGGCATCATCATCTTCGTGCGCACCAAGACCGCCACCGTCGAGCTGGCCGAGAAGCTCGAGGCGCGCGGCTACTCCGCCGCGCCGCTCAACGGCGACATCACCCAGCAGATGCGCGAGAAGACCGTCGAGCGCCTGAAGAGCGGGGCCATCGACATCATCGTCGGCACCGACGTGGTCGCGCGCGGGCTGGACGTACCGCGCATCAGTCACGTCATCAACTACGACATCCCCTACGACACCGAGGCCTACATCCACCGCATCGGACGCACCGGTCGTGCCGGCCGCACGGGGGATGCCATCCTCTTCGTCGCCCCGCGCGAGACGCGCATGCTGCGCGCCATCGAGAAGGCCACCGGCCAGCCCATCACGCCCATGCAGCTGCCGAGCCGCGAGGCCATCACCGGCAAACGCGTCGGCCAGTTCAAGCAGCTCATCACCGACACGCTCGAAGGGCAGGAGCTCGGTTACTACGAAGAGCTCATCGAGGGCTACCAGGCCGAGCACAACATCGGCCTGGCCGAGATCGCCGCCGCGCTCGCCTACCTGGTGCAGCGCGAGCGGCCCTTGAAGCCGCGCGCGGACGAGGTGCCCGAGGTGGCGGCGGCCCGCCCACCCGCGCGGGAGCGCGAGGACGCCCGCCGCGATCCGCGCCAGCGTGCGCGCCGGGACGAGGGCGCCGAGCCCCGCGACCGCGACCGCGCCGGCCCCGAGCCCGGCATGATGCGCTACCGCATCGAGGTGGGCCGCAGCCACGGCGCCGAGCCCAAGCACATCGTCGGCGCCATCGCCAACGAGGCCGGCATCGAGAGCCGCTACATCGGCCGCATCAAGCTGTTCGACGACTTCAGCGTGATCGAGCTGCCCGACGGCATGCCCAAACACGTCTTCCAGCACCTGAAGAACGTCTGGGTCTGCGGCCGCAAGCTCAACATCACCCCCGACCAGGGCCCGGCGGGCGGAAAATCCGCCGGCGAAAGGCCCGCCTTCAAGAAGCCCGGGTTCAAAAAGCCCGCCGGCGACAGGCCCGGACCTGGCAAGGGCAAGGGCAAGCGCAGGGACAACGCGGCAGGGAAGGGGCGGTCCAGGCCGTAGGGGTTTCCCTGATCGCGGCTCGCACCGCTCCTACGTGAGCGGTGGTTTGCTGTAGGAGCGGCGCAAGCCGCGATGCCCATGCGCGGGTCAAGCGTCATTCCCTATCGCGCCTTGCACCCGGAGGGCATAAACGGCGCTCCTACGGTGCGGTGGTTTGGCTGTAGGAGCGGTGCAAGCCGCGATGCCCATGCTGGGCGAGGCTGCCATCCCTGATCGCCTTGCACCCGGAGGGCATAAACAGCGCTCCTACGGGCGCGGTGGTTTTGCGTAGGAGCGCTGCAAGGCGCGATAGCCCATGCCGGTGCCGGCCCGAGCCTTCAGGGCGTGGTGAGGCTGGTCGCGGCCAGTGTCTCTACCGTCGGCGGGATGATCCCGGTCATCTGCTTGTAGCGCGCGATGCGGGGCTCCTCGTCGTGGTGCAGGCCGACGATGAAGCCGGGGCGCACGGACTGGTAGAGCAGCTCGGCGGTGATGGTGAAGGGCGCCGTGTGCGCGCCGACATCCACCCGGTAATGCACGACGTCCTGTCCGGTGCCGCCAT
The DNA here is from genome assembly GCA_033839185.1 of Gammaproteobacteria bacterium. GTDB lineage: Bacteria > Pseudomonadota > Gammaproteobacteria > SpSt-1174 > SpSt-1174 > SpSt-1174. Next base: position 1,297 of record JAJLKJ010000076.1, on the reverse strand, counting down.
CCGGCCCGCCGTTGAAGTCCGTATCCGCCGCATCCACGCCGACGATCTCCCCGACGCTCTCGACCGGCAGGCCCTCGGCCGTGCCCGGCGTCGCGCTGTTGAGAAAGCCTTCCGGCGGCAGGCGGTTGTCCTTGAGGTATGTGGCGGCATGCAGCAGCACGTAGGTGTTGTCGCCCTCCACGTCACCGAGCACCGATTCGTAGATCGCCACCTGGGCCGGGTCGGTGATCACGTCGCGGTGCGGCTCGAAGCAGCGGCCATAGTCGAAGCCCGTCACCTTCTCGCCCGACACGCAGTCGTGCTGCAGCGCGGCCGCGTCGGTGCTGATGTGTCCCCGTTCGTCCGCCAGGCCGGATTCGAACACGACGGTGCCGGTCGCATCCGTTACCCTGAGGTGCACCCACGCGCGGCGCGAGGGGTAGCTGGTCGGCAGCTTGTGCCCCGTCCGGTTGGTGACGCGCACCGGGATCGCGAGCGTGCCGCCGAGATCCGTCACCGCCTCGATGGCGATGCTCGCGCTGCGATTTTCCAGCAGCGCGCGGGTGGCGGCGATCTGGGCGTCCAGCCCTTCCACGCTGGTGTAGTCCTCGAGGCCCAGCAGGCTGCGGAAGGCCAGCATCACCTCCAGCGTGTGGGAGTTGCCGCCGACGAAGCCATGGGTGTGAAACGGCGTGCGGGTGGGCCAGCCGGTGTTCTCGTTGCCGTTGGCCGTGATGGCGATCCGGGTCTCGTAGCCGGCGGCGGGCACCGGCATATGACAGGACTGGCAGCTCCTCGGCTTGCTGCCGCCCGGTGCATACACGCTGTTCTGCCATTCCTGATACGGCGACTGCTCGGCGAAGCTGCCCCCCGTGGGCCGCCCCGCCAGATCCAGCGTGGGCGTGAAGAGCGTGTGGCAGGTGGCGCACTGGCCGGCCTCTGCCATATGCGGGCCGTAGGCCGGGTCGTACAGGGTGTTGTTGCGCATGGCCCCGCGCACGGGGTTGTCGTAGGGGCCATAGATCAGCGGGGCCGCGGTCAGGGCGTCGATCACGAAGCCGCCACTGAAGGAGGTGGGGGTGCCGAAGCTGCCGTCGCCGCTGCTCTGGATCTGGTGGCAGGCCGTGCAGCTCACGCCCTCGCGCGCATGCATGTGCCCCAGCGCGGTGGCGAAGCGGTAATAGCCGTCCTCGTCCAGCCCCTCGCCGGTCTGCCGGGCATGGGCATGGGCCATGGGTGAGTGGCAGGTCAGACAGGTGTCCTCGATGAAGCCGGCCAGGTGCGGAAACTGCGCCACCTCCTCGGCCACCGCCGCCTG
>JAJLKJ010000075.1:0-5032 GCA_033839185.1 Gammaproteobacteria bacterium | reverse complement strand
AAGCGGCTGAAGGAGCTGGAAGCGGAGAATGCGAAGCTCAAGCACATGTACGCCGAGATGGCGCTGGAAAACAACGCCATGAAGAACCTGATCGCAAAAAAGCTCTAAGGCCGCCGGAGAAGCGCGCAGCGGTACAGTTCCGGGAATTTGGGGGACAGGGAATTTGGGGGACAGTATACCTATTAAAATCTTCCGCCTAAGCTAATCAGTATACTGTCCCCGGGATAACCGGGTCGGTTCCCGGCTTACAACGAGGCGCAAGGGGATAACCTATGAAGTACCCGGCTGCTGCCGTCTGGTGTTTGCTCCTCTCCCTGGCCTTCATCCTGCCGGGCTGTTCGTCGCACGCGGTGTATCCCGGTGACTGGGCCGGTCTCTCCCCTGGTGCTGCCGATGGCTGCCCCTCGCTTGCGGGGGTCTATCGAAATGCGGGCGAGCGTGCGGTTCCGGGGGGTGGTTCGCCGCAGTATTCCCCGCCTTATCTCTCCAGCCATTTCTTTGCAGACACGGCTGCCGCCGCGCGTGCGGTTGCGGTGCGGATATCGGGTGATGCGGATGCCGGGCTTTCGGTCTCGCTGCTCGGTGCGACTGCCTTGCTTGCACCGCGCGACCTGCGGCGGCAGACGCACTATCGCTGCGAGGACGGCTGGCTGTTGCTGGAATCGTCCCGCTGGCTGGCCGAGAACGTGAGCGGCTTCGAGTCGATGACGTATCGCCTGCGCAAGGCGGATGATGGTGCACTGGTGGTGCAGGTGGATGCGTCCGCGGTCGGTGTCGTGTTTCTCGTGCCCGTTGCCGGGCGTTCGACCGAGTGGTATCGGTTTCTGCCGGCGGAGTGAGCGCCGCCGGCAGAAGTCATGGTTACAATCGGGGGCAGGCCGCGGTTATGCGGCTGGATCTCCAGTAAACGTGGTCTATTCGCGATCCAGGATGGGCCCGGTTCTTCCGTCAGAACCCCGCAGCAAACCGGTCCGCCATATCGAAGTACTTGTTCAGAAGCGCCTTCGTTTCCTCCTCGCGGTTATTCTCGGACGAGAGGTGGATCTCTTCCACGACCTCGGCGATCTCCTCGGCGAGTTCATGCCTCTCGCCCTCCGTGTTCTCGACGAAGTAGGCCACGCTCTTTTCCAGCGAATACGTGATGACGTGTATCTGCTGCAGTTCGGTGACGTCCAGCTTCTGCTTGCCCCTCATCTCGGCTGTGGTCTCGGCGAAGATCCGTTTCGCATCCTCGAGGGATGTCACCTCTTCGATCTTCAGATGCTGAACCGGTTCTTCTTTCGAGTCGTCGCTTGCCATGACCGGGAAAGAAAACGCGAGAGAGAGGATCAATACGGCAAGTCTGTTCATTTCCATTTCTCCATGTCCATTTCGCCAATGCCTGGTTATGAGCCCCACCCGGGGCCAGCTGGATTAGGATATCCGCGGTGAGGACTACGGTCGAGGTCCCGCCGGCCGCGCAGCCGCAGGGACCGGCCTCCGGTCTTGCATTCAGGCCCTGCGCCGGCCCCCGGGCTGAGCGCTTCGTTGCCCCGGCCGTCCAGGGCGGGGACGCGAAACGAGACGGCCCATCCGGCGTGCTCCATCCTGGCCCATCCGGTCGGCATCGCCGCCATGCCCGTGTATGCTGGCGGCTGTCATCTTTCCTGTGTGGCCAACAGTCCCCGGAGTGAGCAAGCCGATGGATGTGATTCTCGAGATCCTGTTCTACACCGCGCTGGCGGGCGCCTGTATCCCGCTGGGCGGGCTGCTGGCCCGTATCGAGCGGGTGCGGCCGCAGTGGCTGGAGAATGAGTTGCGCCACAGCATCATCGCCTTTGGCGGCGGCATACTGCTGGCGGCGGTGGCGCTGGTGCTGGTGCCGGAGGGTGTGGGGTACCTGGGGCGGTCGGTATGGAGCGTGGCCATCCTGCTGCTGGGCGGCGCGTTCTTCTTCGGTGTGGAGCGTTTTCTGGGTGCGCGGCGCCGGGAGAAGCCGCAGTTGATGGCGATGCTGCTCGACTACGTGCCGGAGTCGCTGGCCCTGGGCGGGGCCTTTGCCGTGGGCGCGGCCTCGGCCCCCCTGCTGGCCCTGTTCATCGGCCTGCAGAACATCCCCGAGGGCTTCAACGCGTTTCGCGAGCTGAAGTCCTCGCGGCAGTTCTCGCCGCGCAGGATCCTGCTCTTCATGTGTCTGCTGGTGCCCATCGGGCCGGCGATCGGCGTGCTCGGGTGGCTGTACCTGAGCGAGAACGTCGCCCTGCTCGGGGCCGTCATGCTGTTCGCCTCGGGCGGCATCCTCTATCTCATCTTCCAGGACATCGCCCCCCAGGCGCGCATGGCGCGTCACTGGGCGCCGCCGCTCGGGGCGGTGCTGGGTTTCGCGCTCGGGATGCTGGGGCATAACCTGATGCCGGGGGCCTGAGCGGGCAGGGATGGGCGGCTTGCGGGGGTGTTGTCCCGTCCGTCGGCCGTGTGGCACGAAGCCCCGGGCCGACTGGCCCGGGGTGCGCCCGGCCGGTGTCAGGCCGCGACCTCCGGTGGCTTGAGTTCGGAGAGCCAGCGCCAGTGGTTGCGCATGCGCAGGTAGTCGCAGCGTTGCCTGCCGCCGGCCTCGAACAGCGGGTGTTCGGCCAGTATCTCCAGGTGCCGGGCGATGGACAGGGCGATGGCCGGTGACCGTGTCCGGGTATAGAACCTGAGCAGGTAGTGCATGCGGTTTTCGATGTCTTCGGGTTCCAGGCTGGGGGCTGCCGGCATCGTCGTTGCCCGGGCCGCGGTGTTGGATGCGTGCATGAAGCATCTCCTGAGACAGCGGTTGATGAAAGGGCTGGCGAGGAACGCCGGTGGCGGACCGTGGCTGGCGGGTGATGTTGAACCAAGACAAATGATAATCATTCGCATCAAGAATGCAAGCACTCCTGACAGGCCGCGCCGGACAGGCATAAAAAAACGCGCCTGATGAGGCGCGTTTCGGTGCATCCCGGGTTGCGGCCGCTGACTAGAGCTGCGATTGGAGGTAGTTCTGCAGGCCCAGCTTCTCGATGAGGCCGAGCTGCTGTTCCAGCCAGTAGGCGTGGTCTTCCTCGGTGTCCTTGAGCAGTACCTCGAGGATCTCGCGGGTCTGGTAGTCCCGTTCGTCCTCGCAGATGGCGATGGCCTGCTTCAGGGCGGCATCCACGGCGTATTCCACGTCGAGATCGCACTGCAGCATCTCCGGCACGGTCTTGCCGATGCGCAGGGGATCGATGCGGGACAGGTCGGGCGTCCCCTCCAGGAAGAGCATGCGGCGGATCAGCGCGTCGGCATGCTGGCCTTCCTCCACGGATTCGTGGCCGATGCGTTCGGCCAGCCGGCTGAGCCCCCAGTCCTCGTACATGCGGGCATGGGTCAGGTACTGGTCGCGGGCGGCAAGCTCGTTGCGCAGCAGGATGGCGAGCTGTTCGAGTACTTTGGCACTGCCTTTCATGATTCCGGTCCTCCCTCGTTCTGTTCCGGCTCAGCCCTGGGACTGCAGGTAGTTCTGCATCCCCAGGTGCTCCATCGACCACTGCTGGGTCTCCAGCCAGTCGATGTGCTCCTCGGTCTCTTCCAGGAGGTCTTCCACCAGCTCGCGGCTGATGTAGTCCTGTGCCGCCTCGCACTGGGCGATGATCTCCACGAGTTCGCCGCGGATGGTCTGCTGCAGGGCCAGATCGTGGGCGATGATCTCGGGGACGTCCTCGCCGATCAGCAGCTTGCCGAGGTCCTGCAGATTGGGCAGCCCCTCCAGGAAGAGGATGCGCTCGATGAGATGGTCGGCCTGTTTCATGGCCTTGATCGACTGGTGGTAGTCGCGCTCGTCCAGTCGGCCGAGCCCCCAGTTCCGGGCCATGCGGGCATGGAGGAAGAACTGGTTGATCGCCGTGAGCTGGGAGCGCAGGGCCCGGTTCAGGGCGCGTACGATTACCGCATCACCTTTCATTTGCAAGCTCCTGAGATGTTAGGGGCAGGGACTGAGTCTGGTTCATCGGCCCGCCGCGTGCCATCCCGTATCGGGGGATGGGGTATGTTGACATACCCGTAAACAGGATTACAATGAGAATCGTTCTTGTTCGCGTTATCTGTGGGGTGTCTTATGTATGTCTGCGTCTGCAACGCCGTGACCGACCGCCAGATCCGCAGGGCCGCCGCGCGGGGTGCGACCACGGTCGAGGATCTGGGCCGCGAACTCAAGGTGGCCACCTGCTGTGGGCGTTGCCGCGACTGCGCCCGGGGGGTGCTCGAAGAGGCCCTGAGCGCGCAGGACGCCCCGCTGCTTGGCGCCCTGGCGGGCATGGCCCCTGCCTGAGGCCGGCCGCATGTCCCGCCTGCTACAGATGCTCTGCCGTGTCTGCGCGGCTTCCCGCAACGCCCGTCAGGAGCGCTGGCACGAGATGCGCCGACGCGCGGCCGCCGCGCGCCGCTAGTCGCTGTGTTCCAGGGGCGCCGGCCCCCTCGATATCCCAGGTCCACATCCACTGCGGATTGTTCGAGAGGTCGGGCGCCTGTCCCTGCCTCTGCCGGTTACCGTCCATTGCCACCAGTCACATCCCTGGGCCCGTCTCCGCCGCACCGGTTGCCTTCGACCTGCGCCGTTCATTTGATGGCTGATGAATGGAAGGCAGGCCAGGAGGGCAAGCCGGTCTAGCCTCGAGTGGCGTGACCGCTTCCGGTACGCATTCCGTACAAGGGGGCAACGGGCGGGAGAATCCGTCATGGACGGCACGATGGCCTGGGACATCAAAGGGCCAGCGCTTCCCGGCCCTTTGATAAGCTGCGGTCCGTCTTGCTACAGGTTCATGAGCGCGTCGATCACCAGCACCAGGGCGGCCACGCCGAGGACGATGCCGGCGATGCCGGTGGGGGTGCTGCCGCTGAGGAAGCCGCCGATGGCGAGGCCGACGCCAATGAGCAGGAACAGGATGGTGCCGAGCAGGTACCAGTACTTGTTGTTGCTCTCGATCTTGATGATGAAACCGGCCATGTGAAACCTCCTTTTTCGCTGTAGATGTGCGTCCGTCTGGTCCGTGCG
>JAJLKJ010000074.1:0-14914 GCA_033839185.1 Gammaproteobacteria bacterium | reverse complement strand
GCCTGCCAGCCAAACGGGTGGCTGCGCGAGGCCGGGTTGCCGAACAGACCGTCCGGCGTCAGGCACGCGCACAGCTTCTCCGCCACGCGCGGGTCCACCGGCGTCGTCGCCGAGTAATCCAGATAGATCGGAAGCTTGATGGCCATGCCTGCGCTCCTTATGCCGCCGTGCTGCGCAGCATCATGTAGGCGCGGTCACGCTGGGTGCGCACGTCCTGACGACGGGCGATCTCGCGCACGTCGGGGCGGTCGACCAGGTCGGCCAGCGAGATGCCGTCGAGGAAGTCGTACAGCTGCTGGCTCAGGTCGTTCCACAGCTCGTGGGTCAGGCAGCGCTCGCCGCCCTGGCAGTCCTCGTGGCCGCCACAGCGGGTCACGTCCACCTTCTCGTCCACGGCGTGGATGATCTCGGCGATGGAGATCTGGTCCGAGGGACGCGCCAGGCGGTAGCCGCCACCCGGACCGCGCACGCCCTCGACCAGGGAATCCTTGCGCAGCTTGGCGAACAGCTGTTCGAGATAGGACAGCGAAATCCCCTGGCATTGGGAGATGTCGGCCAGGGTCACCGGTCCGACGCGATCATGGATGGCCAGATCAAGCATCGCCGTCACGGCATAGCGGCCTTTGGTTGACAGTTTCATGTGCTTGTCCTCTCAGTGGTGAGTGGCGCGAAAAACCGACTAATTACGTCGGGATTAGCGACTGTTATACAAAAACTGACTAATACAGTCAAGAATTCCCGTGCGGGGAAATGGCGCACACCGGCCAGCGGCGGGGGCGGAAACGGCTTGAGATGGGGGTTTTGGGGGTGAGGGCTCAGCCGACGCCGAGGGCACGGCGTTCGGGATTGGCCAGGCCGAAGCAGTGCCCCTGGAGGCGGCAATAGCCAAGCCACTTGTAGAGGAAGCGGTTCAGACGCCACTTGCACAGCAGGGCGGAGTCCACGCCGGTCTGGCGGGCGCTGACCCGGGCGTCACGCACCCGGCAGACGCGGCTCAGCACCTCGGCCTGGTGGGCATCGTGATACATGCGCACGACGACGTTCGGATCGGCGCGCAGGCCGCCCTCCTCGTCCGGCAGGTAGTAGGTGAGGAGCACCGTGCTGGTGAACCGGCTGGTCTCAAGCACCTGCAGATGAAGATCCAGGCAGCCGCTCACCCGCGAGACGGCCTCGCCCTCGATCCGGTGCAGATCAGGGCATAGCTGACGCAGGCGAATGTAGTTCGCCTCGTAGAGCTCCATCAGCGCCGCGAAACTTTCGGGCTGCGGCGTGAGCGGCCGGGTACGTGGGATGTCGATCAGCATGGCAGCCGATCATATCACAGCAGACAGCCCCGGCCGGATTTGCTAACGTCTATGGAAACGATCAACAAGAGCGGGTCCATGAACGTCAACACCATCAGCTCGCACCCCTATACAGACCAGCGCCCCGGCACCTCCGGTCTGCGCAAGAAGGTATCCGCCTTCCGCAAACCCCACTATCTCGAGAACTTCGTCCAGGCCATCTTCAACACCCTGGAGAACACCCAGGGCATGACCCTGGTGCTCGGTGGTGACGGGCGTTACTACAATCGCGAAGCCATACAGATCATCCTGCGCATCGCCGCCGCCAATGGCGTGGGACGGGTGCTGCTGGGACGTGGCGGCCTGCTGTCCACGCCGGCGGCCTCCTGCATCATCCGCAAGTACGGCGCCGACGGCGGCATCATCCTGTCGGCCAGTCACAACCCCGGCGGCCCGGAGGGTGACTTTGGCATCAAGTACAACACGGCCAACGGCGGGCCGGCGCCGGAAAAGCTGACCGAGGCCATCTATGCCGAGACGCAGCGCATCCAGGGCTACCGGATCGTCGACCCCCGCCATGTGGAGCTCGACAGCCTGGGCGAACAGCAGCTCGGTGAGATGCGTATCGAGGTCATCGACCCGGTGGCGGACTACGCGGACCTCATGGCCCACCTGTTCGACTTTCACGCCATACACCAGCTCTTCAACTCCGGCCGCTTCCGCATGCGTTTCGATGCCATGCACGCGATCACCGGTCCCTATGCCAAAGAGATCCTCGAAAACCGCCTGGGCGCAGAGCCCGGTACGGTGATCAACGGCGAACCGCTGGCCGACTTCGGGCGCGGCCACCCCGACCCCAACCTCACCTATGCCCGCGAGCTGGTGGACAGCCTGTGGGGACGCTCGCCGCCGGACTTTGGCGCCGCCTCTGACGGCGACGGCGACCGCAACATGATCCTCGGCCCGCGCTTTTTCGTCACACCCAGCGACAGCCTGGCCATCCTCGCCGCCAATGCCCACCGGGTGCCGGGCTACCGCCAGGGCATACGCGGCATCGCCCGTTCCATGCCCACCAGCCAGGCGGCCGACCGCGTGGCCGAGGCCCTGGGAGTGCCCTGCTACGAGACGCCGACGGGCTGGAAGTTCTTCGGCAACCTGCTCGACGCCCATCGCATCACCCTCTGCGGCGAGGAGAGCTTCGGCACCGGTTCCGATCACGTGCGCGAGAAGGACGGTCTCTGGGCCGTGCTGTTCTGGCTCAACCTGCTGGCGGTCAGACAGCAGTCCGTGGAGGAGATCGTACGCGCCCACTGGCGCCAGTATGGTCGCAACATCTACACCCGTCACGACTACGAAGGCGTGGATGGCACGGCGGCCCATGCCCTGATCGAGGACCTGCGCGCCCGCCTGCCCGACCTGGTCGGCCGCGAATACGGTGATTACCGCGTGGCGCTGGCCGATGACTTCGCCTATGCCGACCCCATCGACGAGAGTGTCAGCGAGCACCAGGGCCTGCGTATCGTCTTCGACGACGACTCACGCCTGATCTTCCGCCTGTCCGGCACGGGCACCCAGGGCGCCACGCTGCGTCTGTATGTCGAGCGCTACGAGCCCGACCCGGCCAAGCAGGACATCGATACGCAGGAAGCGCTGGCCGGGCTCATCACCATCGCCGATCAACTCACCGGGTTCAGGCAGCGGCTCGGCCGCGAAGAACCGACCGTCATCACCTGAGCATCCGACACGGACTCACGCGCCGCGAGGAAACAACATGCAATACATTCGCCGCTTCAGCGAACTGGGTATCAACGACGTCCCCCTGGTGGGGGGCAAGAACGCGTCGCTTGGCGAGATGTATTCCGCGCTGACCGAAAAAGGCGTCAACGTACCCAACGGCTTCGCCACCACGGCCGAAGGCTATTGGCGCTTCATCGAGCACAACCACCTGGTGGAGCGCATCAACCAGGCGCTGGAGGGGCTGGACACCAACGATGTCGACGCCCTTGCACGCACCGGTATCAGCATCCGCAACATGATCAATCACGGCGAGATGCCGCCGGACCTGGAGGAGGAGATACGCCAGGCCTATGCCGAACTCTGCAAGGAATACGGCGCCAATACCGACGTTGCCGTGCGCAGCTCCGCCACGGCCGAGGACCTGCCCACCGCCTCCTTCGCCGGCCAGCAGGAGACCTATCTCAACATCCGGGGCGACAAGAACCTGCTGCTGACCTGCAAGCGCGTGTTCGCCTCGCTGTTCACCAACCGAGCCATCTCCTATCGCGTGCACCAGGGCTTCTCGCATCACGACGTCGCGCTGTCCATCGGTGTGCAGAAGATGGTGCGCTCCGACCTCGCCTCCTCGGGTGTCATGTTCACGCTGGATACCGAATCCGGTTTTCGCGACGTGATCTTCATCACCGGTGCCTACGGGCTGGGCGAGAACGTGGTACAGGGCGCCGTGAACCCGGACGAGTTCTATGTCTTCAAGCCCACCCTGGCCCAGGGCAAGCGCCCCATCCTCAAGCGCCAGCTGGGCGAGAAGGCGATCCGCATGATCTACACCAGCGACAGCCTGGCCGGGGCCTCGACGCATAACGTCGACGTCAAACGCGCCGATCGCGAACGCTTCTGCATCACCGACGACGAGATCCTCACCCTCGCCCGCTACGGCATGATCATCGAGGAACACTACTCGAGACTGGCGGGCAGTCCGCGGCCGATGGACATCGAATGGGCGAAGGACGGGATCACCAAGGAACTGTACATCGTGCAGGCCCGCCCCGAGACCGTGCAGTCGCAACTCGATGCCGCCTTCCAGGAAACCTTCCATCTCCAGGAGAGCGGCGAGATCCTGGTACAGGGCAAGAGCGTGGGACAGCGTATCGCCGCCGGGCCAGCACGCGTGATCCTCGATGCCTCGGACATGAACCAGGTGCAGGACGGCGAGATCCTGGTCACCGACATGACCGACCCGGACTGGGAACCGGTGATGAAGCGCGCCGCGGCCATCGTCACCAATCGCGGCGGGCGCACCTGCCACGCGGCCATCATCGCGCGTGAGCTCGGCATCCCCGCCATCGTCGGCTGTGGCGATGCCACGCTCAACATCCAGGATGGACAGGAAGTGACCGTCTCCTGTGCCGAAGGCGATACCGGCAATGTCTACGACGGGAGACTGAAGTTCGAATCGCGCAAGATCGACCTGCGCAAGCTGGAAAAACCGAAGACCAGGCTGATGCTCAACGTGGGCAATCCCGACCAGGCCTTCAAGTTCGCCAACCTGCCCTGCGAGGGTGTGGGTCTCGCCCGCCTGGAATTCATCATCAACAACAGCATACGCGTGCACCCGCGCGCCCTGCTGGAATACGACAGCCTGGACGAAGACATCCGGGAGGCCATCGACAGCGCCTCGGCCGGCTATCCGGATCGCCGCCGCTTCTACATCGAGCGGCTGGCCGAGGGGATCAGCACCATTGCCGCCGCCTTCTATCCCAGGCCGGTGATCGTACGCATGAGCGACTTCAAGTCCAACGAGTATGCCTCGCTCATCGGCGGCCCGGCCTTCGAGCCGGAAGAGGAAAACCCCATGCTCGGTTTTCGCGGGGCCTCACGCTACTACTCGGACAGCTTTGCCGACAGCTTCGCCATGGAATGCGAGGCCATACGCAACGTGCGCGAAGACAAGGGGCTGGACAACGTCGCCATCATGATCCCCTTCGCCCGCAGCGTGGACGAGGCAAAACGCGTCACCGAGATCCTAAAAAAGGATGGACTGGAACGCGGCCGCAATGGGCTCAAGGTCTATCTCATGTGCGAGGTTCCGGCCAACGCCCTGCTCGCGGACGACTTCCTCGAACACTTCGACGGCTTCTCCATCGGCTCCAACGACCTCACCCAGCTCACCCTGGGCGTGGACCGCGACTCCGGGCTGCTGGCCGGCTTCGACGAACGCAACCCGGCGGTACTCAGGCTCATGGAGATGGCCATTGCGGCCTGCAACGCCCGGGGCAAGTACGTGGGCATCTGCGGACAGGCGCCCTCCGACTTTCCGGAGATCACCCGCTGGCTGGTGGAACAGGGCATCCAGTCCATCTCGCTCAACCCGGACAGCCTGCTGACCATGATCGAGACGGTGCTGGAGACGGAACGCGCGGCGGGCTGAAATGCCCCGGGGCCGACAGGGTCGGCCCCGGGATTTGCTGACTGACAACAGCGAACTGCCGGCCGCTACGGTTAGAAGGTGTTGGCCACGCCGGCCACGCCCGGCACCTTGCTGCGGATGAGGCGCTCGACCACGTTCTTCAGATCCAGCGCCGAACGCGGGCAGCCCACGCAGGCCCCCTTCAGGCGCACCTGCACGATACGGTCCTGGATGGCCACGAACTCGATGTCGCCGCCGTCCTGCATCAGGATCTTGCGCGCCTCCTCCACCGCCGCCCGCACCTTCGCCTCATCGATGGGGCCGTCGGTCGGCTGGTCGCCGGCCTCGCGCTGCGCCAGCGTCTGCGCCCGGTCCAGTCGCAGGGCCAGCTCGGCATCGATGGCCTCGATGGCATCGAGCTCCTCCTCCGAATAGATGTGATCGGGATCGGGGTTCAGCAGCGCTTCGAGTTGTTCCTGGTCTGTCGGCATGAGATCGTGTGGTGACGTGTGGGACTGGCGCAAGTATACCAGCCCCGGTCTGCGCAGAGACCCCGGGGCACGTCCGGTTACTGTGCGTCGACACTGGTCTCGTGACGCAGCGCCACGCACAGGCGACGCCAGGCAGCGGTACGCCCGGGTGTGAGCACCACCTCCGCGCGCCGCGCCCCGGCCGTCCTGAACTGCAGGATCAGGAGTCCGGGAAACCGGGTGCTCCCGGGCAGCAGGACGGCGGCCTGCCGCCCCTCACGCGACGTCTCCACCCACCAGCGCCCCTCTCCATCACGGCCGAAACGGCGTACCGCCCCCGCGGCCACGGGCCGGACATGGCGTCGCCAGGCCTCGCCGATCGAGACCAGCAACAGTACCAGGGCGAGCAGCCTCGCCCACCAGGGAAGAGCGGCCAGCCCGATGGCGGGGATGCCCGCCAGGGTGCCGAGGATCAGGAGCGCGGCCAGCGGCCGGGAGGGGGTGAGCTCAACGCTGAGCGGCGCGTATCTTTTCGATGACACGGGTGATCTCTCCTTCCGTGGAGGTCATGCGGCCCATGAGCAGTTCCAGCAGTGTGTCGTCGGGGTAGTCGAGCAGCCGCGCAAAGGCGTTGCGCTCCTCGCCACCCAGATCGGTATAACCGGTGTCGACGAAGCGGCGCAGCAGCAGGTCCAGTTCCAGCATGCCGCGACGGCACTGCCAGCGCAGACGGCCCAGCTCGTCCATCTCAGACGGACTTCTTCAGCATCAGCTTCTTGATGTCGCCAATGGCCTTCGTCGGATTCAATCCCTTGGGGCAGACCTGCTGGCAGCTCATGATGCTGTGGCAACGATACAGCTTGAAGGCATCGTCGAGCTGATCCAGACGCTCGTCCGTGGCCTGGTCGCGGCTGTCCTTGATGAAGCGCGCGGCCTGCAGCAGCGCGGCCGGGCCGAGGAATTTCTCCGGATTCCACCAGTAGGAGGGGCAGGAGGCCGAGCAGCAGCCGCAGAGGATGCACTCGTAGAGCCCGTCGAGTTCGGCGCGCTCGGCCGGCGTCTGCATGCGCTCCACCTCGGGCATGGGATCGTCGGCGATGAGATAGGGCTTCGTGCTGCGGTATTGCTGGTAGAAGTTTTCCATGTCCACGACCAGGTCGCGGACCACGGGCATGCCGGGGAAGGGCCGCACCTCCACGGGCTGTTTCAGGTCGGACAGCGGCGTGACGCAGGCCAGGCCGTTGCGGCCGTTGATGTTCATCCCGTCCGAGCCGCACACACCCTCCTGGCAGGAACGCCGGAAGCTCAGCGTCTCGTCCTGCTTTTTCAGGAGCAGCAGGGCCTCGAGCAGCATCATGCCCGGGCGCACCTCGGCATCCGGCAACTCGAAGTCCTGCATGTAGGGCTTGTCGTCGGTCTCCGGGTTGTAGCGATAGATCGAGAATCTCATGGCAATCCTCGCGACTAGTAGACGCGCTCTTTGGGCGGGAAGGAATCGACCGTCATCGGTTTGGTGCGCACCGGCTTGTAGTCGAGGCTGTCCGTCTCCCTGGAATACAGGCTGTGACGCATCCAGTTGGTGTCGTCGCGTTGCGGATAATCAATGCGCGAATGCGCACCGCGGCTCTCGGTGCGGTACAGCGCCGAGGTCACCGTGGCCAGGGCGCAGTCGATCAGGTTCTCGAGTTCCAGGGCCTCCACCCGCGCGGTGTTGAACACGCGGCTGTGGTCGGTGAGTCGCACGTCGTCCAGGCGCGCGGCGATGGCCTTCACCTTCTCCAGCCCCTCGCGCATCACCGCCTCTGTACGGAACACCCCGCAGTGATCCTCCATCACCTTGCGCAGTTCGCGCCGCAGACCGTCCACGGTCTCGCCCTCGCCCTTGCGATCCCAGCGCGCGAGTCGTTCCATCGCCTGCTCGACGGCTGCCTCGGGCAGCGGCCGGTGGTGCCGGTGCTCGGCCAGGTAATCGATGATGTGGTTGGCGGCGGCACGGCCGAACACCAGGATATCCAGCAGGGAATTCCCCCCCAGGCGGTTGGCTCCGTGCACCGACACGCAGGCGCACTCCCCGGCCGCGTACAGACCGGGCACCGGATCCTCCGGCGTGTCCTTCACCGGCACCACCACCTGCCCGTGCCGGTTGGTGGGGATGCCGCCCATGGTGTAGTGGGCGGTGGGATAGACCGGGATCGGCTCCTTCGCCGGGTCGAGGCCGAGGAAGGTCAGGCACATCTCGCGGATACCCGGCAGACGCGACATGTTCACCTCCTCGCCGAGGTGATCCAGGCGCAGCAGCACATAGTCCTTGTCCGGCCCGCAGCCGCGTCCTTCGCGTATCTCGGTGACGATGGCACGGCTCACCACGTCGCGGCTGGCGAGGTCCTTGGCGTGCGGCGCGTAACGCTCCATGAAGCGTTCGCCCTCGCTGTTGACGAGATAACCGCCCTCCCCGCGCGCACCCTCGGTGATGAGCATGCCCTTGCCGGCGATGCCGGTGGGATGGAACTGGAAGAACTCCATGTCCTGCAGCGGGATGCCGGCACGCAGGGCCATGCCCATGCCGTCGCCGGTATTGATGAGGGCGTTGGTGCAGGTACGGAACAGCTGCCCCACCCCACCGGTGGCCAGCAGCGTGGTCTTCGCCTCGATGACGATGGGCTCGCCGGTCTCGATGGAGAAGGCCAGCGCACCGAGAATGTATCCCTCGTCGTCCTTGAGCAGGTCGACGGCGAAGTATTCATCGAAGAAATGGGTGCGTGCACGCACGTTCTGCTGATACAGGGTGTGCAGGATGGCATGCCCGGTGCGGTCGGCCGCGGCACAGGTGCGCGCCGTCTGGTCGCCACCGAAGTTCTGGCTCTGCGCGCCGAAGGGGCGCTGGTAGATCTTGCCGTTGTCCAGGCGCGAGAAGGGCACGCCCGAATGCTCCAGCTCGTAGACGACCTTGGGCGCGGCACGGCACATGTACTCGATGGCATCCTGGTCACCCAGGTAGTCGCTGCCCTTCACCGTGTCGAACATGTGCCAGTGCCAGTTGTCCGGCAGCACGTTGGCCAGCGCCGCATTCACCCCGCCCTGCGCGGCCACGGTGTGGGAGCGGGTGGGAAACACCTTGGAGACGACGGCCACGTTGGCCTCCGCATCCGCCAGCTGCAACGCGGCGCGCAGACCGCCGCCGCCCGCGCCGATGATGAGTACGTCGAACTTCCGTCGAGTCAGTGTCATGAGAGCGTCGCGAGGATGAGAACGCGGGCGACCCAGAGGCCGCAGCCGATGAGAAAGGCCACCAGCAGCACATAGGCCGTCAGGCGGATCCAGAACACATGCAGGTAATCGACGAACACGTCGCGCACGCCGATCCAGGCATGCCAGAGCAGCGCGACATAGAACAGGGCGATGGCCAGCAGCGCTGCCGGGTGGCCGACCAGCGACTGCCAGGCGGCGAACTCACGGGGCCCGCCCAGCAGCAGGACGACCAGGGCCACCAGGACGAAGAGCGCGAGGTACACCGCGGTGACGCGCTGCACCACCCAGGCCGACAGCCCCTGCAACCCGCCCTTCATGCGAACCACCCCGCGGCCAGCCATTTCAGGGCCAGCAGGGCGGCGAGCAGGACGGCCGCCACCAGGACGACCCAGGCCGTCACCCGTGCCGGCCGGGCCTCGATGGCGATGTCCAGATCGAGCAGCAGGAAGCGGATACCGGCGAGCAGATGGTGCACGAGTGACCAGAGGAACAGCAGGGCCAGCAGGGCGCCGAGTGGATGCCCCAGCCAGTCCTGCACCTGTGCATAGCCCGACGGCCCGCTCAGGGAGCGTTCCAGGACGAGGATCGAGACCGGGATGAACAGCACCAGCAGCACACCGGAGACCCGGTGCAGAAAGGACACCACCCCTGGGATCGGCAGGCGGAGCTTGAACAGGTTCAGATAGACGGGCCGAGCCGAGCGGCTCATGCGTGGACTCCTGTTTCGTTCTTGCTTGTTATCGGTATCCGACCGGGAGACCCCTGCGGGGTTCCCCGTCCAGACCTAGGATAGCGTATCGTCAAAATAACCGCTAAGACAGTGTGCTGACACTCCCCGGGGGTTTGACTACACTGGGCGCCTGATCAACCGCTGCGTAGCTTCTCTAGGAGTGGCAATGAAACCCGAATGGAAAGACTTCCTGGCCGATGCCGGCGCCGAGTTCGATGACGGACGCGTGACCACCTTCGGCAATCCGGACCGCGAGCGCCGTGTCACCACCTCCGGCAACGTCTTCTGCGACCTCTCCCACCTGGGGATGATCGCGGCCTACGGCGACGACACGGCGGGCTTTCTGCAGAACCAGCTCACCAACGACGTGCGCCTGGTCGATGCCACCCACTCCCAGCTCAATGCCTATTGCACGCCCAAGGGACGCATGCTGGCCCTGTTCCGCCTGTTCCGCCGTGGCGACACCTGGTATCTGCGCATGCCCCGCTCCACCCTGGAACCGGTGCTGGAGCGCCTGCGCAAATTCGTGATGATGTCCAAGGTGACCCTGGAGGACGGCTCGGGTGCCCTGGTGCGCCTGGGCGTGTCGGGCCCGGATGCCGTCGAGGAACTGGAAAAGGCCACGGGCGGCAAGGTGCCGGCGGAAAACGACGCGGTGACCAACGTCGGCGACTACACCATCATCCGCGTGCCGGGCATCCACCCCCGCTTCGAGGTCTATGGCGAGCTGGAGTCCATGAAGGACCTGTGGGAACGCCTCAACGTCCATGGCGCCCCGGTCGGCGCCAGCGGCTGGGCCCTGCTCGACATCCTGGCCGGCCTGCCCAGCGTGCATGCCGCCACCGTCGAGGCCTTCGTGCCGCAGATGGCCAACATGGAACTGGTCAATGGCGTGAGCTTCAAGAAGGGCTGTTATCCGGGCCAGGAGATCGTCGCCCGCATGCAGTACCTCGGCAAGCTCAAGCGCCGCATGTACCGCCTGCACAGCGAGGCCGCCGAGCTCCCGCTCCCCGGCACCGACGTCTACGGCAAGGGGCGCGACGAGCCCGTGGGCAAGGTGGTGGATGCCGAGCTGCATCCGGACGGTGGCGTGGAGCTGCTGGCCGTGCTGCAGATCGAAGCGGCCGAGGAAGCCGCCCTGCACCTGGGCAGCCCCGACGGCGCCGCCGCCGAGCGCCAGACACTGCCCTATCCGCTCGAACTGGCCTCCTGAGGCAGACCCCGGGGTACCCGACCGCCGACCAGACAGGCCGGCGGGCCAAGATCGGGAAATCCCCCCATATGCCCGCGTCGACGGACGGGCTATTGATTAGCGGCAGCTGGTCGCAGGGACGCGAGTGGCATCACGCCGATCCACAGGGAGGCCGCAAGGCCCAACGGACATGACACCACCCCCCGATTATCCGCGGGTGGACCAGCTACTCTCTCTTCCGGCGCCCCGCCTACCGCGGGGCGCTGCCATTGCGGCACGATCCGGTGTACGCTCGGACGGCGCGACTCCCGCCCCGTTCATCGCTCTCGAGGCAAAGGAATGAAGACGCTGATCCTGGTCCGTCACGGCAAGTCCAGCTGGGTGCAGCACGAACTGGCTGACTTCGATCGCCCGCTGCTGCCGCGCGGGGAACAGGACGCCCGGCTCATCGGCGGCTTTCTGCACGACAACGACCTGATTCCCGATCTGATCCGCAGCAGTCCCGCCATCCGGGCCCAGGCCACCGCCGGTCTGCTCGCCGAGGCCCTGGGCTATCCCCCGGCCGGCATCGACACGGTGCCGGCGATCTACGAGGCCGCCGTGGGCGACCTGCTCGAAGTCCTGCGCACCACCCGCCACAGCGACACCCTGCTCATGGTCGGCCACAATCCCGGATTCAGCGCATTGCTCGACCTGCTCACCGGCGCGGCACGGGAAGACCTCCCCACCTGCGGCACGGCGGTGATCGACTTCGATGTCAAAGCGTGGAACGAGGTGCTGCCG
This sequence comes from Gammaproteobacteria bacterium, assembly GCA_033839185.1. GTDB lineage: Bacteria > Pseudomonadota > Gammaproteobacteria > SpSt-1174 > SpSt-1174 > SpSt-1174. Next base: position 3,063 of record JAJLKJ010000074.1, on the reverse strand, counting down.
GGCAACGGCCGGCTGCGACTGCTGCAGCGGCCCAAGCAGTTGCGGGGGGGATGAGTCGCGAATTGCGAGTCGCAAGTTACAATTCGTAAGTCAAAACCCATGGGGTTTTGCCACAAAGGGCACAGAGTACACAGAGTAAAATTCTCTACAGCTCACCTCTGTGAACTCTGTGGCGAACAGACTTGCGACTTGCAGCAACTTCACCCCCCGTCGCTGCCCTCCGGGCGCATGTGCGGGAACAGCAGCACGTCGCGGATGGAGGGGGCGTCGGTGAACAGCATCACCAGGCGGTCGATGCCGATGCCCTCGCCGGCGGTGGGCGGCATGCCGTGTTCCAGGGCACGCACGTAATCGGCGTCGAAATGCATCGCCTCCTCGTCGCCCGCCTCCTTCTCGGCCACCTGCTTGCGGAAGCGCTCGGCCTGGTCCTCGTAGTCGTTGAGCTCGGAGAAGCCGTTGGCGATCTCGCGGCCGCCGACGAAGAACTCGAAGCGGTCGGTGACGAAGGGGTCGTCGTCGTTGCGGCGCGCAAGCGGCGACACCTCGGTCGGGTAGGCGGTGATGAAGGTCGGGTGCTTCAGGCGATGCTCCACGGTCTTCTCGAATATCTCGATCTGCACCTTGCCCAGGCCCCAGCCCTTCTTCAGCGGAATCCCCAGCCCCTCGGCGATGCTGCAGGCCGCATCCAGGTCGTCGATCTGCGCCTCGGTGATGTCCGGGTTGAAGTGCAGGATCGATTCCTTCACGGTCATGCGATCGAAGGGCTTGCCGAAGTCATAGGTCTCGCCCTGGTATTCGACGGCCGTCCTGCCGAGCACGTCGCGCGCGAGACCGCGCAGCAGGTCCTCGGTCAGGTCCATCAGATCGTGGTAGTTGGCGTAGGCCTCGTAGAACTCCAGCATGGTGAACTCGGGGTTGTGCCGGGTGGACAACCCCTCGTTGCGGAAATTGCGGTTGATCTCGTAGACCCGCTCGAAGCCGCCGACCACCAGGCGCTTGAGGTACAGCTCGGGCGCGATGCGCAGGAACAGCTGCATGTCCAGCGCATTGTGATGGGTGGTGAATGGCCGCGCCGTGGCCCCGCCCGGGATGGACTGCATCATCGGCGTCTCGACCTCGAGGAAGCCCTTGTCGTCGAGATAGTTGCGGATGTAGCGCACGATCTTCGTGCGCATGCGGAAGGTCTCGCGCGACGGCTCGTTCATGATGAGATCGAGATAGCGCTGGCGATAGCGCTGCTCGGTATCCGACAGCCCCTTGAACTTGTCGGGCAGCGGGCGCAGCGCCTTGGTGAGCAGGCGCAGGCTCTCGACCTTCACCGACAGCTCGCCCTTCTGGGTGCGGATCAGGGTGCCTTCGGCGCCGATGATGTCGCCCAGATCCCAGCTCTTGAAGGTCTGGTACAGGCCCTCGGGCAGCGCATCGCGCTCCACCCAGAGCTGGATGCTGCCCGACATGTCCACGATGTGCGCGAAGCTCAGCTTGCCCATCACGCGCTTGAGCATCATGCGACCGGCCACGGACACGCGCACCGGATTGGCCTCGAGCGCCGCGTTGTCGTGGCTGTGGTATTCGGCGTGCAGCTCACCGGCCATGACATTGCGGCGGAAGTCGTTGGGGAAGGCGATGCCCCCCTCGCGCAGTTTCGCCAGCTTCTCGCGCCGCTGCGCGATGAGCTTGTGTTCGTCCTGTTCCTCGTGCCTGCTCTGGGTCTTGTCGTTCATTGTGTCACTCACCTGATTGAGCACGTCCGCATGCTGACGGACGCGCGAGGGGCCATCACAGCCCCTGCTTGAGACTCGCCTCGATGAAGTCGTCGAGATCGCCGTCCAGCACGGCCTGCGTGTTGCCGACTTCCACGCCGGTACGCAGGTCCTTGATGCGCGACTGGTCGAGCACGTAGGAGCGGATCTGGCTGCCCCAGCCGATGTCGGACTTGCTGTCTTCCAGCGCCTGGGCCTCGGCGTTGCGCTTTTGCATCTCCATCTCGTAGAGCTTGGCCTTGAGCTGCTTCATCGCCGTGTCCTTGTTCTTGTGCTGCGACCGGTCGGTCTGGCACTGGGTCACGATGCCCGAGGGCAGGTGCGTGATACGCACGGCGGATTCGGTCCGGTTGACGTGCTGGCCACCCGCGCCGCTGGCACGGTAGACGTCGATACGCAGGTCGGCCGGGTTGATCTCGATGTCGATGTCGTCGTCCACCTCGGGCGAGACGAACACGGCCGAGAAGGAGGTGTGGCGGCGGTTGCCCGAATCGAAGGGCGACTTGCGCACCAGGCGGTGCACGCCCGTCTCGGTACGCAGCCAGCCGAAGGCATAGGGTCCCTCGAACTTCACCGTGGCGCTCTTGATGCCCGCCACGTCGGCCGGCGAGACCTCGATGAGCTCGGTCTTGAAGCCGCGGCGCTCGCCCCAGCGCAGGTACATGCGCAGCAGCATCTCCGCCCAGTCCTGGGCCTCGGTGCCGCCGGAACCGGCCTGGATGTCGAGGAAGGCGTTGGCCTCGTCCATCTCGCCGGCGAACATGCGGCGGAACTCGAGCGCGGCCACGCGCTGCTCGAAGCCATCGAGATCGGCCTGCACCGCAGCAACGGTATCGGCGTCGTCCTCGGCCTCGGCCATTTCCAGCAGCTCGTGCGCGTCGGTCAGCCCGGCGTCCATCTCCACGATGGTGGAGACGATCTCGTCCAGGCGCGCGCGTTCACGCCCCAGTTCCTGGGCCTTCTCGGGGTTGTTCCAGATACCCGGGTCTTCTAGTTCGCGGGAGACTTCTTCCAGGCGTTCGCGCTTGGTATCGAAGTCAAAGATACCCCCTCAGCGCGTCGACACGCGCCTGCAGGTCTTTGATCTGGGTGTAGATCGGGTTGAGTTCCATAGGATTTCGGTCGCCGAAAAAAGGCGCAATGATACCGCACACAGCGCCGAATATCACCGCACCGGCGGCGGCTCGGCGTGCTCGATCACCAGCTGGGCCTTGCGCTCGCCGCGGAACTCGTTCACGTCCAGCCGGTAGGCCAGACGCACGGCCTGGCCGGGCTCGGGCCAGGCCGCGAAGTCGGCGTT
>JAJLKJ010000073.1:0-8863 GCA_033839185.1 Gammaproteobacteria bacterium | reverse complement strand
ATCGTCTGGTTCCACGGCAAGGTGGCCTGGCGGCAGTTCCTGGTGCATGCCGGTTATGCGGAGGAGGCGGGGGACTGGGGCGAGCAGGATGTGCGTATCGGCGGGTCGCGGGTGTTCGTGAGTCCCAATCCGAGTCCGGCCAACGCGCAGTTCTCGCTGGCGGTGATCACGCAGGCCTATCGCGAGCTGGCGCAGCTGCGCGAGGCACTGACTGGCGGGGCATGAAAACGGACACGCCCGCGCGTGGCGGGCGTGTCCGTGGGCGGTGGCCGGCCGGCTCAGCCGCGCTGGTCGATGGGCACGTACTCGCGTGCGGCCTCGCCCGTGTAGAGCTGACGCGGACGGCCGATGCGTGATTCCGGGTCCTCCATCATCTCGTTCCAGTGCGAGATCCAGCCCACGGTACGGGCCAGGGCGAAGATCACCGTGAACATGTTCAGCGGGATGCCCATGGCACGCAGGATGATGCCGGAATAGAAGTCCACATTCGGGTAGAGCTTGCGCTCCTGGAAGTACTCGTCTTCCACGGCGATGCGTTCCAGTTCCAGCGCGATCTCGAACAGCGGCTGGTTCTCGGCGCCGAGGTGGGCCAGCAGCTCGTGGCACATCTTGCGGATGATCTTCGCGCGCGGGTCGTAGTTCTTGTAGATGCGATGCCCGAAGCCCATCAGGCGGAAGGGGTCATCCTTGTCCTTGGCGCGGGCCACGTAGTCCTCGACCTTGCCGCCGGATTCCACGATCTCCTCCAGCATGCGGATCACGGCCTCGTTGGCCCCGCCATGCAGCGGCCCCCACAGCGAGGCGATGCCGGCGGAGACCGCGGCGAAGGGGTTCGCCTCGGAGCTGCCGGACAGGCGCACGGTGGAGGTCGAGGCGTTCTGCTCGTGGTCGGCGTGCAGGATCAGGATCAGGTCCATCGCCCTGGTGAACAGCGGGTCCGGTTTGAATTCCTCGGTGGGCACCGCGAACATCATGCGCAGGAAATTCTCGGTGTAGCTCAGCGCGTTGTCCGGATACATGAACGGCTGGCCCAGCGAGTACTTGTAGCTCCAGGCCGCGATGGTCGGCATCTTGGCGATCAGGCGGTGGGCCGCGATCTCGCGCACGCGCGGGTTGTGCACGTCGCTGGAGTCGGCGTAGAAGGCCGACAGTGCGCCGACCACGCCCACCATGATGGCCATCGGGTGCGCATCGTGGCGGAAGCCGTCGTAGAAGCGGCGTACCGCCTCCTGCACCATGGTGTGCTCGGTGATGATGGTGTCGAACTCGTCGAGTTCCGCCTTCGTCGGCATGTGGCCGTAGAGCAGCAGATAGCAGGTCTCGAGGTAGCTGCTCTTTGCGGCGAGCTCCTCGATCGGGTAGCCGCGGTACATCAGCACGCCCTGCTCGCCATCGATGAAGGTGATGGCGCTGCGGCAGCTGGCCGTGGACATGAAGCCCGGGTCATAGGTGTAGTACCCGAGCTCGCGGGACAGGCCGCGCACGTCGATGGCCGGGGCGCCCATGTTGCCCCGCAGCACCGGGAGCTCGATCTGCTTGCCGGTGGCGTTGTCGGTCACCGTCACTGTGTCCTTGCCCATCGCTAGACACCTCTGCTCATTTCAAGTCTGGTTGACGACGGTCATCCCGGCGCTGCCGGATGCCGATGGAAAGTGGTATATGCTACCAGAGTACACCATGAAACGCCCGGTCACGGGCGGTCCGAGAACAGTGATGGAGGGTGGATGTCCAAGCCGACCGACGACGAGTTGAAGCAGGCCCTGGCGGAGGCCGCCCGCATGCGCGAGCAGGGGCAGGATCCGCAGCACATCGCCAAGGCGCTGCTCAATCTGCATTACCGCCAGCGCTACCTGGAAGACGTGCTGGTGGCCGCCGAACACTACCTGCGGGGGCAGGGCGAGCAGGATCATGCGCGGCTGATGCGGGCCATCGAGCACTACCACGAGGCAGATACGCGCACGACCGGGAGGGACGAGGAGTCGGGGTGGCTGGCCTGAGGCCGGGTCTGAACGCCACAGAGGGCACAGGGCTCACAGAGTAGGCGCGGCGCATCGTTCGGCGTGCAGCTGCGTCAATGGGCCTGTAGGAGCGCCGAAAGGCGCGATTGCCCTGCCACGCGAAGCTGCCGTCCCTGTTCGCGCCTTGCGGCGCTCCTACGAGTCTCCTTCTCTCATGTGGCCTGTGTGCCCGCTTTGTGGCGCAAAGACCCTCTGGTACCGCATCCGGCCATGCTCAGGCGTTGAGCATGGCCTTGATGCCGTTGATCTCGCCCTCGGCCTCCTGCAGCACCTCGATGCGTCCTTCGTCATTGGCATCGCCCAGGCCGAGCTTGGCGAAGACGGGCATGTCGTTGAGCGCGGGCAGCTGTGGTTCCACCGGGGTGCCGACCATGCTGTAACGCCGGGCGGCCAGCACGATGTCGGTGTAGTCGGCTGCCTCGCCGGTGTCACGGCGCCAGTTGCCGGCGGCATCGACCACGCTGGTGATCTCCGGGTCGAAGTTCCAGAATTTCATCACCAGCACGCCGATCGGCGCGCAGAGCTTCCCGATCACGGCATCGAGCTCGGCCGGGGTCGGGTCGAGGCCGGATTTTTCCACGTACTGCAGGATGGGTACGCCGCCGATGGCATGCAGCAGGCCGGCCAGCAGGGCGCGTTCCGGATCGAAGGGCTTGCCCACGCGGCGGGCGATGATGTAGCTCAGCGCCGAGACGTGCACGCTCTGTTCCCAGAGCTGGTGCATGCGTTTCTTGATGGCCGGTGATTTCACCTGGAAGCTCTGGCGCATGGCGATGGTGGTGGCCAGGCTCTGGGTGGTCTTGAGGCCCAGGCGTACCAGCGCATCCTTCACCGTATTGATCTCGCTGCTGCCACGGAACAGCGGGCTGTTGGCCGCATGCAGGACGGCGCCGGCCACGGCGGCGTCCATCTGGATGATCCTGGCGATCTCCGGGATGCCGGTATCCGGGTCGCTGGCGGCCTCGCGCAGGCGCAGGGCCACTTCGGGCATGGCCGGCAGTTCCAGCTTCTCGGCCTGGTAGGCCGCATAGATCTCGGCGAAGACCGCACTCTCGGTCTCGCTGACCTCGACCTCGGCCTCGACCTCGTAGCCGGAAAGGTTCTCGTCGTTGAGCAGTTTGCTGAACAGGGCCTTGTCCACCCGCAGCAGTCTGCCCGCCGTCTCGGCGATGGCGAAGTCGTGCTGCCCGCGATCGGAGAACAGTGGCAGGTTGGCCCGCGGCGTGCCGCCCTCGACCGCGCCGGCGATCTGTCCCTGGGAGGCCATGCCGAGCTTGCCCTCGAGCAGGTAGAGCATGTGCGCGGCCTCGTCGCGTGCCGACAGCCGCGCACCAGGCGACAGTGCCTCTACGCTGGCGGTGGCGGCGAGGGCGGAGCGGTTGGCGTCGCTCAGTTCCTTGATCGGGATGAGCTGCGGAAAGACGCTGCTGGCCAGTTGTTCGGTCATGGTGTCAGGTGCGCTGGTTGTGGTTGTTATTCCGGGCCGGACCCTGCTTGCTCTGTCGGGTGTCACCCGCAGGTCGTTTATACTACGCATGGCCCGATTTTCACAGCCACATGGGCTTTTTCGGCGCAATCGATGCGATCAGCGGGCAGTGCGCCGACGCATCTCGTCACGTTCGAGCATGTACACGCAGCGCTGCACGGCGCGTTCATGCTGCGGGTGCAGGTCGATGAACTGCAGGCCGACCACCAGTTCGCGCCGTTCCTCGTCGCGCTTGATGAAGCGCACCTCAAGCTGGCAATCGATCACGCCCACGCCAGGCAGGTCCACCGTGCAATGCGGCATCAGCATGCCCTGCTCGATGGGGGCGTCCAGGGGGAAGGCGGCGCCCACGCCACCAATGGAGAGGTCGCGCATCTGGCCGGCCGCCAGTGCCGGGTTGTCCTGGTCGCCGACCTTGAGCGGTGCCTGGGTGCCAAGGCCGACATGAATCCGGTAGTGGTTGCGCTTCTGACCGTGAAAGATCAGCGAGGGCAGGGGGGCGCGATACCAGGCGATGCCGCGCTCCTCGCCGAACTCCCGGATGTCGACTTCAAAGTAGATGCCCACGCCCTTTACGCGGCCGAACACGCTGCAATGGCCGGTCTGGCGCAGCAGGTCGTGCCCCTCACGCGGGGTGAGTTCGTCCAGGGTGATGAGATCGCGGTCGGTGTCGACGGCGAGCACGGCGCTGTTGTAGGTGGCGCTGTGACCAGGCAGGCCGATGGTGACCAGGGCGCGGTGTTCGATGAGTTGCTTGACGAGATTGACGATGCGCAGTCGTTCTTCGACGACGTCGGTGTTCTGCTGCAAGGTCAGCCAGACGCCGGACGGGTCTTTCTGATCCATGGTGTTGTCCGTTCTCGGGGGATGCGTCGGGGCCGACGCTCCCGTTATCGTTGTTATGGAGTGTGCCGGTGGTCTGTCCGGCGACGTCAGGCCTCGGCGATGCTGCGGCTGCGGCCGAGGCTTCGCGTGTGGCCGTCGGCGCCATAGGTCGACGTGCCGGTGGTCTCCCCGCGCAGTACGTCGAGCGCGAACTGCACCTGACGCTGACTCAGCTCGACCAGTCCACCGTTGGTCAGGTTCTGAGTCTCGCATTCATGCAGCAGCGCGGCAAGCCGTTGCCAGCTTCGTGCCAGCCCGCCGCTGTCGTCCAGCCGCGCCAGCAGGGCATCGAGGCCTGTGCTGTCGGCCGCCAGACCCTGTGCCGCCAGCGTCTCGCCCAGCTGCCGGTCGGCCTCGGCGATTTCGGCGAGCAGTGCCTGCTTGTCGGCAAGCAGGCGGCCCAGGTCGTCAGGGGCCTCGGCGGTCACGCGGGTGAGGAGGTCGTATTCCCGCGTCAGCAGGTCATGCAGGCGTTCGGCCAGGGCGGTCTGCGCCGAGAGCAGGCTGGTGAGGGAGTCGCGCTGTGAGGAGGGGGAGGCCATGCGATTGCCCTTAGAGCTCGTCCTCGATACGCATCAGCTGTTCGGCGATGCGGGTGGCGTCGATCTGGTACTCGCCGTTGGCGATGGCGGCCCGCAGGGACTCCACGCGGTTGCTGTCGACCACCGGCTGCTTGCGGACCTCGGCCTCGAGCTCGCGCAGCTGCTGGGCGGTCTGGGTCAGGGTGACGCGGTCGCCGGCGGCGGGCTGGCGGGCCTCGCCCTCGGCCTTGCCGGGCGCCTGGCCGGCCGGTCCCTGGGTACGGTTGCCGTCGCCGATTCTCGGCGGCTGGCTGTTGTTCAAGTCATTGATTTTAATGGACATGGTATTCGGCCTCCTCGATTACGCGGTCCTCACAGGGCAGTGTATCGGCCGCGCCCGTGAAATCTTTAGTAAAAATGTGTCCTGTCTCTGCCTGTTGGTGCCTGCGCCCGTTCATGTCGTCGTCTCAGGGGTTCATCCGCACCGTGCCATCGGCGCTCACCAAGCCTTCCACCACCCGTTCGGAGCGCAGGTTGCGTACCCGGATGCGCTCGCCGGCGGCGCCGTCCGACAGGGCCTTGCCGCTGGCGCGGATCTCCACGCCGTCCCCGCCGGCCACCAGGGTCACGACCTGGCCGCGACGTATCAGGGTGGGGGCCTGCACGGAACCGCGATCGAGCACATGCCCGGTGGCCAGCGGGCGACGGACGTCCATGCCCAGCACCTCGTCCAGCGAGGTGAGAAAGCCGCCGGGCAGGCGTGTGATGTCGCGCTCCTCCAGGCGCACGTCCGCCTGGCCGAGTGATTCGCCGCGGGCCAGCGGCCGGGCGGCCACGGCCACCTCGGCATAGATGCGGGCCGTGACCTGGGCAAACAGGTTCCACGGCGTGCTGCCGTTGCAGCGTACGCCGATGGTGCTGGTGCCGCCGATGCGCCCGCCGGCCGGCAGATAGGCCTCCAGCGGCACATCGCAGGCCGCCAGGCGCAGGCGCGGGTCCAGCGGAATGGACTCGATCTCGTAGCGGTAGCCCTGTTGCTCCAGGTAGGCCGCCGCATGATCGCGGGCCGCCTCGCGGATGCTGGCGTGGTCCTGCAGGGCCGAGGCGGGCAGCGGCGCGGCCGGTAGCAGCAGGGCGAGCAGGGCCAGGGCGGCGGCCAGACGACGGGAACTTGACGCTTTCCTCCATGCCCGGTCGTCGCGCGCGGCGAGCGGCGCGGGAATCTTGACGCCTCCCGGACGTCGGCGTTGGGTTCCCGCACCGGCGTGCAAGCTCGCGAATTTTCTGGAGGTTTTCTGCATCATCAGGCGACGCTGTCGTGAATTCCGTGTATAAAATGACTGTTCATGGATCGAATCTCCCGTACTGGCCTTGCATCTGGCTTTGCAAGTTGCGTGCCGACTCAAGCTTGTGTGGCGGCAGCCGATACAGGACAACACAGAACAAACCAAACGATCCAGGAGCGATGACATGGCAGGCGTACTCGATGGCGTGAACCAGCGTACCCAGCTGGTGGGCCAGAACCGGATGGAGCTGTTGCTCTTCAGGCTGGGCGGCCGGCAGCGCTTCGGCATCAACGTATTCAAGGTGCGGGAGGTCATCCCCTGCCCGGCGCTCACCCGGCACCCGAATGCCAGCGCGGTGGTGCGCGGCATGGCCAACATCCGCGGGCAGACGCTGCCGGTGATCGACCTGGCCCAGGCCCTGCGCATGCGGCCGATCGAGAACCCCCGCGAGCACTTCGTCATCCTCACCGAGTTCAACCGCAGCGTGCAGGGCTTCCTGGTGGACGGCGTGGACCGCATCGTCAACATGAATTGGGAAGAGATCAAGCCGCCGCCCAGGGGCATGGAGCACAAGGGTTACATGACGGCCGTCACCCGGGTCGACGACGAGCTGGTGGAGATCGTCGACGTGGAGAAGGTGGTGGCCGAGGTCATCGGCATGAAGATGGATGTCTCCGAGGCCGTGCGCGAACAGGTGCGCCACGGTGGCCGCGCCAAACGCCGTGTGCTGGTGGCGGATGATTCCACGGTGGCGATCAACCAGGTCCGGCGTGCCCTCGAACAGGTGGAGATCGAATGCGTGCTGGTGCGCAACGGACGCGAGGCGCTGGAACAGCTGCGGCGCTGGGCCGATGCCGGCGACGTGCGCGACGAGATCGACATGCTGGTGTCCGATATCGAGATGCCGGAGATGGACGGCTACACGCTGACCACGGAGATCCGGCGTGATCCGAAGCTCAAGGACCTGCCGGTGATGTTGCATTCCTCGCTCAGCGGCGTGTTCAATACCTCCATGGTGGAAAAGGTGGGGGCCAATTACTGGCTGTCCAAGTTCAAGGCCGACGAGATGGCGCAGACGGTGCTGGACCACGTCCAGGCGGAAGAGGCGGCCGAGTGAGCCGCCCCGGTTCTTCCCGCGCATGAGTCTTCTGCTGCTGTCAGCCAGGGACGCGATATATACTCGTATCGCCGATCAGGCGAACATCAGGTGTCCGACCCCATGCCAGGAGCCGCAGTGGTAGCCGACAGAACGCTGTCGCCAGAAGAGTACAGGATCTTCCAGGAATTCCTGCAGAAGACCTGTGGCATCGTACTCGGCGAAAACAAGCACTACCTCGTCACCAGCCGGCTGATCGGCCTGCTGGAGGAGTTCGGCGTGAGCTCGGTGAGCGAACTGCTGGCGCAGCTGCGTACCGGCCGCGCCTCTGCCCTGCAGGACCGGGTGATCGAGGCGATGACCACCAACGAGACCTTCTGGTTTCGCGACGGCTTCCCCTTCGAGATCTACCGGAACCAGCTCCTGCCCGAACTGGCGGGAAAGAACGGTTCCAGCGTCAAGATCTGGTGTGCGGCCTGTTCCACCGGGCAGGAACCGTATTCCCTGAGCATTGCCACCCAGGAATACCTGCAGGCCCAGCCCGGCCGCCTCAAGGCCCCGGTGCAGATCGTCGGTACCGACATCTCGCCGGCGGTACTGCGCGAGGCGGCCACCGCCCGTTATGACGCCCTCTCCATCGCACGCGGGCTGTCGCCCGAGCGCAAACAGCGCTACTTCACCGCCACCCCCGAAGGCCGTTTCGAGGTGCGTCCCGAGATCCGCCAGCGGGTGAGCTTCCGCGCACTCAACCTGCTGCAGAGCTATACCGCCATGGGCAGGTTCGACATCATCTTCTGCCGCAACGTACTCATCTACTTCTCCGTCGATCTCAAGCGCGACATCGTCGAACGCCTGGGGCAATGCCTCAATCCCGGTGGCATCCTCTTCCTCGGCGCCTCCGAGTCCATGGCCGGCCTGTCCTCCGCCTTCGAGATGGTGCGCTGCAATCCGGGCGTGATGTACCGGAAGAAGTGAGTGGGCGTTAGGCGTTAGGCGATAGGCGATAGGCGATAGGCAGGGGGCACAGAGGGCTGGACTGGTGTTGTAGGAGCCGAGCCCCCTCGGCGATGACGCCCATGCCGGGTGCGCACCCCCCATCGGCCAGAGGGCTGGCCTCCTACAGGAGCACCCCCATAGGGCGGCCCGTGGCCGCCGTGCAGGTGGTCGGGCAAAGATCCATGCGCCTCACCCTTCACCCCTCACATTCCTCTAAAGTTTTTCTCCGCCCGGCCGCTAGTTTGTCTGACACCTGCCTTGCCGCCAGGCGGCGGATTCTTGCCGCTTTTCTTGCCGCCCTGATGGCGGTCTCCTCCTAACTCCCTGTTTTTTCTTGCATGTCGTTCTCTGGCACGGCTCTTGCTGCTGCCCAGTCGAGCCCGACGTTTCCGGTCGGAGGAGAGAACGACATGCGACTGAGCATCGACAACCATTTCGGTATCCACGACGACGCACTCAAGCTGCGTTCGCAGCGTATGGAACTGATGGCCTCGAACCTCGCCAACGCCGACACCCCCGGTTACAAGGCCCGCGACATCGACTTCCGCGCGGCACTGGGCGAGGCGCAGGCGTCG
>JAJLKJ010000072.1:0-2728 GCA_033839185.1 Gammaproteobacteria bacterium | reverse complement strand
GAGCGATTCCAGCACCGGCAGGCCGATGATGAGGCTGTTGCGCAGCCGCAGGGGATAGCCGTTGACCGGCGTGCGCTCGACGCGCAGTTCGTACTCGGGCGAGAGGATGATCTGCTCGAAGTCCACCTTGCCGAAGTGCTGCTGCAGGTCGGCGAGCAGCGGGTAGAGGAGCGGGGCCTCGCGTGCGTCCAGGCGCCGGCCCGCGGGCAGGGCCGGCCGCTCGCGCCACAGATACCAGCTCATCGCGCCGGCCAGCAGCAGCAGGGCGAGATGGGAGAGGAAGAGCTGGAAGGAAAAACCGCTGCCCAGGGCGATCAGCTGGCCAGCCAGCGAGAGCGTCATGGCCACCGCCATGGCCGGGAAGACGAAGGGGAAGGCGGCGCCGGGCAGGGCGGTGAGGGCGAGCACCAGGCCGTAGAGCTGGGGCCAGCGCTGCGCCAGGCCGTGGCGCAGCCGGTCCTGGGTGCTCGGCATGTGGGTGGTGCGCAGCATCGTCTGCTGCAGGGCGTCTTCGGAACGCATGGGGCTACCCTCCGGGCTGTCTGTGTCGCCGTGATGGATAGCCAGCTTAGGGGCTGGGGCGGTGCCCCAGCGTGAACACCCTCGCGTTTCGGCCGTTCAGCCGGCCCGGGTTGCGGGATTTGCGATCGCGGTCACGGGCATGGGCCGTGTGGCCCGGGCTGCCAGTTCGCCACATCCAGATCCGGGTCTGTCTGCCAGGGAGAGGGATGTCCCGGCCGGGGACAGTGTTCGTCCAGCAACGCACTGAAGGTCTCCCGCGGTATGCCGTGTGCGCCCATGCGCAGCATGTGCGGTGTGGCCTGCTGGCAGTCGATGAGGCGATAGCCCCAGTGCTGGAGGTGACAGGCCAGCCAGACCAGGGCGATCTTCGATCCGTCGCGCACGCGACTGAACATGGATTCCCCGAAGAACACGTGGCCAATGGCCACGCCGTAGAGTCCGCCGACCAGCCGGCCGGTGCCGTCGGTCACCTCCACCGAGTGGGCATGGCCGGCATCGTGCAGCGCGCAGTAGGCCTCGATCATCTCGGGGGTGATCCAGGTGCCGTGCTGGTCGGGACGCGGCGCGGCGCAGGCCCGCATCACCTCGCCAAACCGTGTATCGAATGTCACCGTGTACGGCCGGTTGCGCAGGGCCTTGCGCAGGCTGCGGCTGAGGTAGAGGTCCTCGGGATAGAGGATGGTGCGCGGGTCGGGCGACCACCAGAGGATGGGCTGGCCCGCCTCGTACCAGGGGAAGACGCCGATACGGTAGGCCCGGAGCAGGCGGGGGATGCAGAGGTCGCCACCGGCGGCCAGCAGGCCGTCGGGGTCGCGCAGGGCGCGGGATACCGGCGGGAAGGGCTGATCGGGGTCCAGCGGGTCGAGCCAGTGGATGCGGTTCATGAGATTGAACGCCATGACGCTGCGTCAGTCGTCACCATTCGAACCGGTCGTAGAGGTCTGCCCCGTCGCGCTTGTCCCCCGGCAGTTCGGTGACGCTGAGCTTGTACACGCGCTCGTTGGGTGCGGCCACCATGTGCGCCTCCACGGCGATGGCCACGGCCTTGTAGGCGCCCATGTGGGTGGCGACCGAGTAGGAGAAGGAGCGCTTGGTGGGCGTCATCAGGCTCACGCGATAGCGCAGACCACTCGCCTCGGCGGGCATGTCCTTGCCATTGTAGGGATTGGTGCGCATTCAGCCATTCTCGCCCGAATCGCGGTCGACTTGCACGTCGATATCCTCACGAAACGGCGATTCGCGCATCAGTTCCTGGCAGCGCTCGCGCATGAAGACCCGTTCGCGGCGGCAGAAGGTGTCGATCACGGTGCGGAACTCCTCATCGAGAATCCAGTGGGCGGACCAGGTGGTGGTGGGCAGGAAGCCGCGCGCGATCTTGTGCTCGCCCTGGGCACCGGGTTCGAAGCGCGCCAGGCCTTCGGCGATGCAGTAGTCGATGCCCCGGTAATAACAGGCCTCGAAGTGCAGGCTGTGGAAGTCCCGGTCGCAGCCCCAGTAGCGGCCGAACAGCGCCTCGTCACTGCGAAAATTGAGTGCGCCGGCCACCCGTCGTCCCGCGTGCTCGGCGAAGACCACCACGATGCGCTCGCCCAGGGTGCGGCCGATCCCGCGGAAGAAGTCCAGGCTCAGGGTCGGGATGCCGGCGTTCTTCTCGAAGGTGTCGACATAGAAGCGATGGAAGACCGCCCAGTCGTCATCGGTCAGTTCGTGGCCGTGCAGGGTGCTGAGCCGGATGTCCTGTTCCGCCACCCGGCGGCGTTCCCGTTTCACCTTCTTGCGCTTGCGTGCACTGAAGTCGGCGATGAAGTCCTCGAAACCGGCGTAGTCGCGGTTGTGCCAGTGGTACTGGCAGTCGCGGCGCAGCAGCATGCCCCGCGCCGCCAGGCGCTGCCGGTCGGCCGGCGTGAGGAACAACCAGTGGATGCTCGACAGACCGTTGTCCGTGGCCAGCCGGACGGCCGAGTCGATCAGCAGGTCGCGCATGGCGTCGCCGTCCACGTCCTCGGCCACGAGCAGCCGGCGGCCGGTGACGGGGGTGTAGGGGATTCCAACGACGAGCTTGGGATAGTAGCGCCGTCCGCTGCGCTCATAGGCCGATGCCCAGCTCCAGTCGAAGACCAGCTCGCCGTAGGAGTTGGTCTTGAGGTACATGGGCATGGCGCCGACCAGGCGGCCTGCATCGTCGCGCACGACGAGGTGGCGCGGA
>JAJLKJ010000071.1:0-13289 GCA_033839185.1 Gammaproteobacteria bacterium | reverse complement strand
TGGAGACGGACTTGTACAGCGGCTCGAAGGCGATGCCCTTGGTCTGGCCCTTGGGGTCCGGCCAGATGGGCGGCAGGTCCTCGTGCGGCTGGACCAGGTCGCGCATGGGCGGGCCGGCATAGCTGGTGGGGACGCCCAGGGTCATGGTGCCGCGGTTGGGCGGGAAGGCGTATTTCACGCCGTGGATGAGGAATTCCTCCAGGGCCATGATGATGGGGCGCGGATTGGCGCCGCGCCCGGCGGCCGGGGCGATGAGCCGGGCGCGGATGGCGCGCTTGACCCCGCCGTTGATCTCCGAGGCGCTCATGTGCAGCTCGGCGGCGAGCTGGGCATAGGTCCAGGGCTGCTTGCCCAGGGCCACGAGCTTGAGGGTGATGAAGACGTCCTGCGGTTTCAGATTCATGGGATTACGCTGTTTGCGAATGAAAAACGCAAGATAGCGCCGGCCGGCCGGCCGGTCAATCCCGGCGGTTGAGCAACCTGGCCAGCGGTTCGGGGCGGGCGATGCCGTAGCCCTGCAGGTAGTCCACGCCGATCTGCTCCAGCTGGCGTCGTATCTCGTCGGTCTCCACGTATTCGGCGATGGTCTCGATGCCGAGGATGTGGCCGATCTGGTTGATGGACTCCACCAGGGCGAGGTCGATCGGGTCCTCGCCGATGTCGCGCACGAAGCTGCCGTCGATCTTCAGGTAATCCACCGGCAGGGTCTTCAGGTAGCCGAAGGAGCTCAGCCCGCTGCCGAAGTCGTCCAGCGAGAAACGGCAGCCCAGGGCCTTCATGCGTCGCATGAAGGCGATGGCACGGGTGAGGTTGGCGATGGCCGCCGTCTCGGTGATCTCGAAGCAGAGGTGTTCGGGAGACAGGTCGGCGTCCGCCACCTCTGCGAGCAGGAACTGCAGGAAGTCGTCATCGCACAGCGAATGTGCCGAGAGGTTGATGCCGATCTGCCAGTCTCCCTGCGCGCGGTAACCCGCGAACTGACGCAGGCTGTTGCGCACCACCCAGCGGTCGATCAGGTGCATCAGGTTGTAGCGCTCTGCCGCCGGGATGAAGGCCATGGGCGGTGAGAGACCGCCGCTGCGGGCGGTCATGCGCACCAGGACCTCGACGTGCAGGGGGATGTCACGGGCCGGGTCGGCGGGGACGATGCGCTGGGCATAGAGTTCGAAACGGTCTTCCTCCAGCGCGCTGGTGATCTCGTGCACCCAGTGCATCTCCCCCTCGCGCCGCGAGATCGCGTCGTCGTCGGGCCGGTAGACGTGGATGCGGTTGCGCCCCTGGTCCTTGGCGCTGTAGCAGGCGGTGTCGGCGGCGCTCAGGAGGTCGTAGAGGGTGCCGCTGTCCCCGGTGATGGGGACGAGGCCGAAGCTGGCCCCGATGGTGAAGGCCTTGTCCTCCCAGCTGAAGCGGTATTCGGCGAGGTCGTGGCGAATACGCTCGATGACGCTGCGGGCACCCTCCTCGTCGCAGTGACGCAGCACCAGGGCGAACTCGTCGCCGCCGGTGCGGGCCACGAAATCGCTGTCGCGCAGGTAGAGGCGGAACACGCTGGCGACCTGCTTTAGCAGTTCGTCACCGGCCAGGTGGCCGCAGGTGTCGTTGACCACCTTGAACTGGTCGAGGTCGGCAAAGCACAGCCAATGCACCCCGTCCGGGTAGCGACGCAGCTCGCTCAGCAGGTCGTCGACATGACGCTCGAACTCGTTGCGGTTGTGCAGGCCGGTGAGCCCGTCGTGGCGCGCCTGGTAGGCGATCTGGTGGGTGAGTGCCCGGCTTTCGGTCACGTCGCGGAAGACCAGGATGGCGCCGGAGGCGCGGCGGTGCCCATCGAAGATGGGTGAGGCGGTATATTCCACGGCGAACTCGCGACCATCGCCACGCACGAACAGCACGTCGGCATCGGCGGTGACGGTGCGGCTCCTGTCCATGGCCATCACCGCCGGATTCGGGATCGGTGCGTGATCGGCCTCGCGGACGAAATGGATGATGTCGTTGACGAAGCGGCCCCGGGCGTCTTCCTCCCTGTGGCCGGTGAGGGTCTGTGCCGATGCGTTGATCTGCTCCACCCGGCCGCGGTCGTCGGTGGTGATGACCCCGTCGCCGATGGAGTAGAGGGTGATCTCGGCGCGTTCGCGCGCCTTCTGGATGGCCTGTTCGTTCTCCGTGGTGCGGCGGATGATGAACAGGGCCACGCCGGTGCTGAGCAGGACGATGCCCGCGACCAGCGTGATGACGAAGATCAGCGCCTGGCGGTGCTGCTCGTGGGCTTCCTCGTGGGCCAGCCCGGCGGCATCCGACTGGTATTTGAGCACGATGGACAGGTGCTGGAAGCCCTCGTCCTGCAGCGGAATGGCCTCATTGAGCAGCAGCGCACGGGCGGCATCGCGGCGTTCGGCCATGATCAGCTCGACGATGCGCGACTGCAGCGGCCCGATGCGACCGATGATGGCGTCCTGGCTGTCGAGCAGGTTGCGCTCATCGGTGCTGAGTTCGAGGGCGAGGTAGCGCTCCCGCGCCAGCACGAAGTCGGTGCCCAGCCGGTTGAAGCGCAGGTATTCCTCGTCGCGGGCGAAGGGGTCGTCGAGGATGAGCATCTTCTGCAGGCTCACCGTGCGCTCGCGCGCGATGGTGCGCATGTCGGTGAGGAGCTGCCGCTTGAGATTATAGGAGTTGACCACCGCATCGAGCTGCTGCACGGTGGCGTTGGTCACCGTGATCCAGGCCACCATCAGTGCGCCGGCGAGCACGATGATGAATCCGAATCCGAGGACGAGCGTCGGACGCGTCTTGAAGATCATGTTATGTCGTTCCCGGTGCGGGGCGGGATATTGTTGTTATATATATCGTTGTATTTGACTGCTTCTTGAGCGAACTTAGGCCTATTACGAGCGGGCGGCAACCATGACCATACACTTTCCGGGATTATGTTCCGACCTTTTGGGGGTATCCTGACTTTCATGCCCATGCCGCCGTCTCACCCGGTCCCCCGTCTCCGCTGACGCCCATGCATACGCCCAGGCGCCTGTTCCTGTCGCTCTCCACCGCCATCCTGGTCGCGGTGGTGGCCTTCGTTGTCATCAACAACCGTGCCGCGCGCGAGTCGCTGGAGCAGTCGCTGGACGAGCGGGCCCAGGAGATCGTCTCGGCCTATGAGCTCGTGAAGACCTCCTCGCTCACCAGTGCTGCGCAGATGGCCAGCTTCGTGGCCGCGGATGTCGAGATCAAGCGCTACATGGCGGATGCCCATGCCGCGCGCGTCGTCGATGGTGACGGGGCAAGCGGGGAGAAGGCCTCGGCCGTGCGCTATGACTGGCTGCG
Organism: Gammaproteobacteria bacterium; assembly: GCA_033839185.1. Taxonomy (GTDB): domain Bacteria; phylum Pseudomonadota; class Gammaproteobacteria; order SpSt-1174; family SpSt-1174; genus SpSt-1174. Next base: position 9,971 of record JAJLKJ010000071.1, on the reverse strand, counting down.
CTGGGTACAGCCGCGCCTGGGGGACCTGCAGCAGCGTTTCGGCATGAACGAGCTCAAGTTCCACCTTGCGCATGGCGGGCAGGCCATCACCTTCCTGCGCGTCTATCGCCCGGAACGCTTCGGTGACCGGGTGCAGGGGGCCTATCACCCGGTGAACCTCTCCCTGGCCACGGGCCGTCCGGCCCGGGCGGTGGTGCTGGATTCCGGCGGCGCTGCACTGCGGGCCGTGGAGCCGGTGACCCTGCCGGATCCCCAGACCGACCGGGAGCTGCTGGTGGGTTTCGTCGAGGTGGGGCTGAGCTTCGATTCCCTGCTGGAACTGCTGGCCCAGCACCTGGGCGTGCAGATGGCCGTGTTGCTGGACAAGGAGGCCGCGACATCGGTGGTGGACCAGGTGGTGCGTGAACGCGAGCTCATGCCCCTGCCGGGGACCCAGTGCGAACTCGCCAGCGCCGTGGGCCCGGACGTCATGGAGCTGCTGGATGCCATGGGCGGCGAGGTCACCGCGCAGCCGCAGGACGGGGTTGCCGTCATGGAGTCACACGGCCGGCGGCTGGCGCGTATCAGCGCGCCGCTGGAATTCGTCGGTCCGGCCGCGGCGGGCGGCAATGTCGTGATCTGGTTCGATGCCGAGGCGGCCCTGGCGGCCTACGAGCACACCGTGGTGCGCAACATCGCCTCGGCCATGGGCGGTTTCGTGGTGCTGGAGCTGATCCTGCTGCTGTTGCTGCGTGGCGGTATCCGCGTGTTCGAGTCCGAGCTGCACCGGCGCACGGTCGAGGTCCGTCAGCTCAACCGGCGTCTCACGCGCATCGCGACCACGGATGGGCTGACGGGGCTGTTCAACCGCCGTCACTTCCTGCAGCGCATGCAGGTGGAACTGGACCGCGCCCAGCGCTCCGGTGGACACCTGACACTGTTGATCATCGACCTCGACTACTTCAAGGACGTGAATGACACCCATGGGCACAAGACCGGTGACGAGGTGTTGCAGCAGGTCGGGCGCTTCCTGCTGAATCACATCCGTTCGGTGGACCTGGCGGGGCGTTACGGTGGCGAGGAGCTGTGTGTGCTGCTGCCGGATACCGACGCCAGCCAGGGGCGGGCCATTGCCGAGCGCATGCGCCGGGAGATCGCGGCGCTGCGCTTTACGGGGCCGCAGGGCGAGGTCTTTGGCGTCACGGCAAGCTTCGGCGTGGCGCAGTGGGACGGTGCCTCGGATCGCGACACCCTGTTCGTGCAGGCCGACAACGCCCTCTATGACGCCAAGGACCGGGGTCGGGATTGCGTCAGTCTGTTTGGCGAGATGGCCGGCCAGTAGCCCCGGAGGCGCTGGTCAGCGGCGCGGGGGCTGGCTATGATGGGGCTTCCTGTTGACCGGCTACCTGCAACCGCCATGCGTGACGATCCACAACAGATCCGGGAGCGCCTCGAGGCCCTGAAGGTCGAGCATCGGGATCTCGACGAGATCATCCTGCGTCTCGCGGACAACCCCGCGCAGGACCAGCTGCAGGTCACGCGGCTGAAAAAGCGCAAGCTGCAGCTCAAGGACGCCATTGCCCGTCTCGAGAGCCGGCTCATCCCCGACCTCAACGCCTGAGGCCCAGGGCGCTCCGGCGGTCAGTAGCGCTCCGACCAGGCCGGGATCAGCGCCCGGCTGGCATCCAGCTCACGGTCCCTGTCACGGGCACCGGGCAGCATCTCCTCCAGTACCCCCCAGAAACGCGCCGAGTGATTGCGCTCCACGGTGTGCGCCAGCTCGTGCAGCAGCACGTAATCGACCAACGCCGGTGGCAGGAACAGCAGGCGGTAATTGAGGCTGATGTCGCCCCGGCCCGAACAGCTGCCCCAGCGGCTGCGCTGCGCGCGGATGCTGAGCCGGCCGTATTCGAGACCGTGCCCACTGGCCAGGCCGTTCAGGCGGGGGGCGAAGTGGCGGCGGGCCTCGCGCATCAGCCAGCGGCGCAGGGCCTCGCCAAGGTCTGTCTCGCCGGCCTCTGCCGGCGCCAGTACCGTCACATTCCCGTCCCGGCAGGTTACCCGCAGGCGGCTGCCGGTTGCCGTTGCATAGGCCACCGGCCACTGTGCGCCGATGGCCCGCAGCGGCAGCAGCCGGGGCAGCGGGTCGCCGTGAATGGCGTCGCGTGGGCGGGCCGCCTCCAGCCGGGCCAGTGCGGCCTGCGCCCAGTCGCGGTGTTCCTCGACGATGCCGCGCAGCTCGCGCTCGCTGGCCGCCTGCGGGGCGGAGATGCGCAGCTCCTCCGGGGTCACGCGCAGGCCCACGCGCCGGTAGCGCGCATGGCGGATCACCCGGCAGCGCAGCAGGCGTCCGTCGCCGAGCTCAAGGTGCCAGGGGCGGCTCATGGAGCAGGGCCAGTTGCTCGCGCAGGGCGAGGATGTGGTCCTCCCAGTGGCGCGGCGAGGCGAACCAGGGGAAGGCGGGCGGGAAGGCCGGGTCGTCCCAGCGCCGGGCCACCCAGGCCTCGTAGTGCATGAGGCGCAGGGTGCGCAGGGGCTCGATCAGGGCCAGCTCGGTATGGTCGAAGGGGCGGAACTGCTGGTAGCCCTCCAGCACCTCGGCCAGCTGCCGCTCCTGTTCCTCGCGCGCGCCGGCCAGCAGCATCCACAGGTCCTGGATCGCGGGGCCCTGGCGGGCGTCGTCGAAGTCGACGAAGTGCGGGCCGGCGTCCGTCCAGAGGATGTTGCCGGCATGGCAGTCGCCGTGCAGGCGCAGGGTGGCGGGGGCGATACCGGCCATGACCTCGCCGATGGCCTGCAGCAGGTCGCGGCTGAGGCTGGCGTAGGCCGCCTCGACATGGGATGGCAGCAGGCCGCTGCCGAGGATGAAGGCCGCGGCGTCCTCGCCGAACTCCTGCACCGACAGGACCGGGCGGTGGGCAAAGCGCCGTATCGAACCGATGGCGTGCAGCCGGCCCAGCAGCCGGCCGACCCAGCGGCGGTGTTCGGCGTCGTCGATCTCGATCAGGCGCCCGCCACGGCGGGGGAACAGCGCGAGGCGGAAACCCTCATGCCGATGCAGGGTGCGTCCCTGGATCGTGAGCGGGGGCACGGCCGGCAGCTCGGCGTCGGCCAGTTCCATGGTGAAGCCATGTTCCTCGAGGATGGCCTCGTCGCTCCAGCGTCCGGGGCGGTAGAACTTGGCGATCAGCGGGGGGGCGTCCTCGAGCCCGACCTGGTAGACGCGGTTCTCGAAGCTGTTGAGGGCGAGCAGGCGGCCGTCGGCGCGAAAGCCCAGGCCTTCCACGGCATCGAGGATCAGGTCGGGCTGGAGGCGATCGAAGGGATGGGTGGCATGCATGGCGGACGGTCCTGTGTCCGCGGCACTATAGGCGCTGCGCCGCGCCCTGTCGATGCGCAGGGCGCGTGTGTCGCCGACTCAGGCCTGCTCGACCCGGTTCCGGCCGGCCTTCTTGGCGCGGTACATTGCCTCGTCCGCCGCTTCGAGCAGGGACTGGCCGTTGCTGCCGGCCTGGAGCTCGGCCACGCCCAGGCTGGCAGTAAGCGCCAGCTCGGTGCCATCGCAGAGCCGGAGCGGCCGGCGGGCCAGTGCCTGGCGCAGGCGCTCGGCGACGATGAGGGCGCCACTGGCCGGCGTCTCGTTGAGCAGCAGCACGAACTCCTCGCCGCCGAAGCGGCAGGCGAGGTCGCTGTCGCGCACGGTCTCGCGGATCAGCCCGGCAATGGCCTTGAGGGCGGCATCGCCCGCCATGTGGCCGTGGGTGTCGTTGATCTGCTTGAAGTGGTCGACATCCAGCACCACCAGCGAGAGCGTGTGGCCATAGCGATGGGCACGGTGCACCTCCTGCTCCAGGGCCTCGCCCAGGGCCGTGCGGTTGCACAGCCCCGTGAGCGGGTCGCGCAGGGCGGCCTGCAGCGCGTATTCGTGCGCCACGGCATTGCGCAGCGGGTGCAGCAGATGACACAGCAGGTCTTCCAGCTGCTCCAGCTCGCCGGCGTCAAACTTGCGGCTCCGGCGGAAGGTCAGGGTGCCGAGTTCCTCCTCGCCCAGGCTCAGGCGGTAGGCAGCACTATGCCGCCCCTGCCGCCCCAGGCGGCAATCGATTGCCAGGGCCTCGCAGACGTAGTCCACGCCATCCAGGTTGAGCTGGCGGCCCGCCTCCTCGGCGAAGAACTCGATCAGGCGCGAGGCGTCCAGCGTGGTCTGCAGGCGCTGCATCAGGTTCAGTGCCGTCAGCGCCCGGTCGGCATGCGGCGCGCGCAGGGCGGCGGTGGCCGTCCCGTTGTCCGCCCCGGTGTTCAGGGCGCGGAGCGTGGTGGTGCGTGTGGTCGCGTTCGTCAGCTGCTGGTTCATGTGGTTATGAGTCCGCTGCATGGTAGTGACCGGTATGAAGCGAATATCGTGCCACCTTCGAAATAGGCGAGAAAAATTCATATATTTCAGCCAGTTGAATGGTCTTGTCGCGCCTGTCTCACGGCCGGACGACGGGAAATTGGCGGGTGTCGGGGCGTGCCGGTCCGGTCGGCGGTGCCGCCGGCGTCAAAAAACCGTAATGCCGCTGCCGGGTGGGATCGGGCGTCGGTTTTTTGTCCGCCGCGTGGACTGTGCGGCCCGCCGGCCGGTTGCTACACTGCCAGCCCTCATGCTCAAGCTCAGCCAGATCACCCTCTACCGCGGCCGGCAGTGCCTGTTCGAAGGCGCCTCGCTCACCGTGCACGCCGGTCAGCGGATCGGCATCACCGGTGCCAACGGGGCGGGCAAGTCCAGCCTGCTGGCCCTGATTCGCGGCGAGCTGGAACTCGATGCCGGCGAGCTGTCCGTACCGTCGGACTGGGTGGTGGCCCATGTGGCGCAGGAGACGCCGGCGGTCGCGACCTCGGCGCAGGACTACGCCCTGGGGGGCGATGCCCCGGTGGCCGAGGCCCTGTCGGCACTGGCCGCCGCCGAGGCGGCCGGCGATGGCGAGGCCCAGGCCCGGCTGCACCAGCGTCTCGAGCTGCTCGATGGCTACGCGGCCCCGGCACGGGCGGCGGCGCTGCTGAACGGCCTGGGCTTTGCCGACGCCGATCTCGCCCGCCCCGTGGCGGACTTCTCCGGCGGCTGGCGCATGCGGCTCAACCTGGCCCGTGCCCTGATGTGCCGCTCGGACCTGCTGCTGCTGGACGAGCCCACCAACCACCTGGACCTCGATGCCGTGATCTGGCTGCAGGGGTGGCTCAAGAGCTATCCCGGCACCCTGCTGCTGATCTCCCATGACCGGGACTTTCTCGACGAGGTGGTCGACCACATCGTCCATGTCGAGAACCGGGGCATCACCCTCTACACCGGCAACTACACCCGCTTCGAGGTGGTGCGCGCCGAGCGCCTGGCCCAGCAGCAGTCGGCCTGGCAGCGCCAGCAGGAGGAGATCGCCCATGCGCAGCGCTTCATCGACCGCTTCCGTGCCAAGGCCTCCAAGGCCCGCCAGGCGCAGAGCCGGCTGAAGGCCCTGGAGCGCATGCAGCTGATCGCCCCGGCGCACGTGGACTCGCCGTTCCGCTTTGCCTTTCGTCCGGCCGAGCGCTATCCGCATCCGCTGGCGCGCCTCGAGCAGGTGAGCGTCGGCTACGGGGAGCGGCCGGTGCTGCATGACGTCGACCTGGGGATCGAGCCCGGCGACCGCATCGGCCTGCTCGGCCACAACGGTGCCGGCAAGTCCACGCTGATCAAGGCCCTGGCCGGCGAGTCGCCGGTGATCGCCGGTGAAGTGACCCTGTCCCCCGAGCTGGTGCTCGGCTATTTCGCCCAGCATCAGCTCGAGGCCCTGGAACTCGATACCAGCGCCTTCGATCACCTGCGTCGGCAGGAGCCGGCCATCACCGAGCAGGAGGCGCGTGACTTCCTGGGCAGCTTCGGCTTCTCCGGCGACCGGGTGTTCGAGCCGGTGAGACCGTTCTCGGGCGGGGAGAAGGCGCGGCTGGTGCTGGCGCTGATCGTGCGTCTGCGGCCCAACCTGCTGCTGCTCGACGAGCCCACCAACCACCTCGATCTGGACATGCGCCAGGCCCTGATCAATGCCCTGCAGGCGTACGAGGGGGCGTTGCTGGTGGTCTCGCACGACCGGCACCTGCTGCGCTCGGTCTGCGACGGATTCTGGCTGGTGGATGGCGGGCGGGTGATGCCCTTTGACGGCGATCTCGATGACTACCGCCGCTGGCTGGCCGAGGCCGGCCGTGGCGGCGGGGCGCCGGCCGGCAGCGACAGCGGTGCCGCCCCCTCGCGCAAGGAGCAGCGGCGCCTGGAGGCCGAGCGCCGTCAGCGCCTGAAGCCCCTGAGCGATGCCGTGCGCAGGGCCGAACAGCAGTGCGAGGCCCTGCGCATCGCGCAGGCGGAGCTGACTGCGCAGCTGGCCGACCCCGCGCTCTATGCCGGCGAGACTGCCCGGGTGGCCGGGCTCAGTCGCGAGAAGGGCGAGCTCGACCGGCGCCTGGCCGAGGCCGAGGAGGCCTGGCTGGTGGCGATGGAGGCCCTGGAGACCGCCGAGGCCGAGGCCTGAGTCCCCGGGTTGGGCCTCAGGCCCCGTGACAGCGCTTGAACTTGCGGCCGCTGCCGCAGGGGCAGGGCATGTTGCGGCCGATCTTCACCGGGGCGTCGGGTGCCAGCACCCCGTCCAGGTAGCGCCAGGCCCCTTCTTCGCGGCAGAAACGGCTCACCTCGTGCAGGCGGTGCAGCTGTTCCCCGCCGATGGCTCGTGCGACGAACTCCACCTCCCCCTGCGTGTCCGTCTCGCCGCCCGCCCGGGTGGTGCGTATCTCCAGCCCGATCCAGCGCGAGGCGGCCTCGTCCAGCGACAGCGTCCCGGGGCGGGTCGCTGTGGCCCAGGTGGCGAGCAGGTAATCGGCCAGCCCCAGGGCGTAGGCGCTGTAGCGCGAGCGCATCAGGGCCTCGGCGGTGGGGGCGCCGGCCTCGCCGCGATGCAGCGGCGCGCAGCAGGCGTCGTAGGCGCGGTTCGAACCGCAGGGGCAGGTTTCGGGCATGGACATCGGACTCTGCACAGGGAGACTGCATTATAGGCGGCGGGGCCTTTCGCGTGCGCGGCGCACGGATTGCGGTTAGGCTCAGGCAATAATCACACGAGAGCGACCATGTTCAACCCCGTGCACCGGCTGATGAACTTCCTCACCGACCAGCTCTGGTCGATCCGCCTGGACCACCTGCCCTGGTGGCAGGCCTGGCCGCTGGCGGCCCTGCGTACCGTGGTGGTGGTCGGCCGCGACCTGGCCGACGGCCAGCTCAACCTGCGCGCCATGAGCCTGGTCTACACCACCCTGCTGTCGCTGGTGCCCATGCTGGCCGTGAGCTTTTCCGTGCTCAAGGCCTTCGGTGTGCACAACCAGATCGAGCCCTTTCTGCAGGAATTTCTCGCCCCGCTGGGGCCGCGCAGCGTGGAGATCGTGCAGCACGTCATCGGCTTCGTCGAGAACATGAAGGTGGGGGTGCTCGGGGCCATCGGCATCGGCTTTCTCATCTACACCGCCATCGCCCTGATGCAGAAGATCGAGACGGCGCTGAACTACACCTGGCACGTGAAGAAGCTGCGGCCGCTCTCGCAGCGCTTCAGCAACTACCTCAGCGTGATCCTGGTGGGGCCGGTACTGGTGTTCTCGGCGCTGGGGATGACCGCCTCCATCATGGGCACCGACCTGGTGCTCACCCTCTCCCAGATCGAGCCCTTCGGCACGCTCATCCAGTTCGCCACCCGGCTGCTGCCCTATGCCCTGGTCATCCTGGCGTTCACATTCATCTATGTCTTCATCCCCAATACCCGCGTGTCGGTGGGGGCGGCCCTGGTGGGGGGCGTGGTGGCCGGCATCCTCTGGCAGACCACGGGCTGGGTCTTCGCCTCCTTCGTGGTGAGTTCGGCCAAGTACACCGCCATCTACTCGGCCTTCGCCAGCCTCGTCATGTTCATGCTGTGGCTGTATCTCACCTGGCTGATCCTGCTGGTGGGGGCAAGCATCGCCTTTTATGCGCAGTATCCCAACTACCTCACGCTGAGCCGCGCCGAGATGCGCCTGAGCGGGCGGGTGCGCGAGCGGGTGGCCCTGCACATCATGCACCTGGTGGGGCGCAGCCACTACGAGCAGGGGCCGCGCTGGTCCGGGGCGGCCCTGGCCGAGGCCCTGCGCCTGCCGATGGAGCTGGTCGACCCGGTGCTGGAGACGCTGGAAGATGCCGGACTCCTGGTGGAGAACTGCGACGAGGAGCCGGTCTACCTGCCCGGCCGACCGCTGGACACCACCACCGTCGATGAGGTGCTGCGCGCCGTGCGCTGTGCCGGCGAGACCCGTTCCTTCAACCCGGGCAAGCTCCCGGCCGAGGCCCGGGTCGACGCCGTGATCCAGGGCCTGGAGACGGCCTGCGACCAGGCCCTGGCGGGACAGACGCTCAAGACCCTGGCGCTGGGCACGGACGCGGGGGAGGGCGGCGGGACATGACCGCGCCGGACGACGGCCGTCCCCGCCTCTGGTACACGCGCCGCGATGGCGAGGTGCGTGGCCCGTTCCCGCTGGCCGTCATCCAGAACCACATCCTGCTCGGCCGTATCCATGACGAGGACGAGCTGAGCAGCGACGGCGCGCACTGGCGACCGCTGGAGCAGCATCCGGAACTGATCCCCGAGGTGATGCGCCACGTCGAGACCCCGGAGGCGCGCGAGGCCCTGCGGCTGGCCCGGCTGCGGGCCGACGAACGCCGTGGACACGATCGCCGGTCGGAGGCGGCCCCGTCCCCCGGTGAACGGCGCGAGGCCGAACGCCGCCGTCCGGAGACCGTGGAGACGGTACAGCACCGCCTGCTGGCCGAGGAGCTCACCGAGGCCCGCCGCTTCGAGGGGCTGCAGCGCCTGGGGCCCCTGCCGGTGCTGGGTATCGTGCTGGGGGCGCTGGTGCTGATCGGCCTGTTCTTCTGGCTGGCGCCGGCCCCGAGCGAGCAGGCGGTGGTGGACTGTCGCGCCCCGGCGGCTGCGGGGGTGAACTGGCGCTACTGCAACAAGGCCGGGGCCGACCTGGCGGGTGCCGACCTGCGTGGGGCCGATCTTAGCAACACGGTGCTGGTGGGGGTCGATCTGCGGGACGCACGCCTGGCCGGGGCCGATCTGCGCTATGCCGACCTGTCCGCCGCCCGCCTGGCGGGCGCCGATCTGGCCGGTGCGGATCTCACCGGGGCCGTGGCCACCGGTGCCGATCTCTCCGCGGCGGACCTCAACCAGGCCAACCTCTCCTTCGCCAACCTCAGCCAGGCCGGTATCGCCGGCACGCACCTGGCCGGGGCGCGCCTGCACCGGGCCATCTGGGTGGACGGGCGGGTCTGCGGCAGTGACGCGGTGGGCGATTGCGGCCCGTGACGCGCAAATAACCCGTTGATTTTTGTGATTGAATTGTCGGCGGCCTCTTCTAGGCTTGAGGGTGAATACACGTTTCACCGATGCACAGGAGGTGTCTCATGAACGACAGAGAACTCAACCAGCGCTGTGTCGAACTGATGCAGAACCCGGACGTGATGAACCACATGTGGCATCCGCGCATGTTCTGGGAGACCCGCATGAAGGACAACCCGACACCGGATGAACTGGTCGACCCGAAGGTGGACCTGCTGGAACTCGAGGTGATGCTCGCCGAGGTGGCGCACGTGCCCTCGGCCTGCGCCGCCGAACTGGAACGTCGTGAACCCGGTCGTGCCGACCTGATCCGGCACATGATCCGTCGCGGCGACATGCCCTTTCTGCACCGGCCGCATTAGGCCACCCCGGCCCGGCCATCTGTCGGGCACGTCACAGACCGGGCCCGGGGGTCTCCCCCGGGCCTGTCCTGTTTGATGAATCTGACTGCTGCGTCACATCGCCCGTCGCAGGGCCTGCTATGTTTGCCGCAGCAGGCGCGACGGGGGGTTGCGCCGCTTTCACTGCAAGGAGATCGACATGATGATGCGAGTGCTGATGCTGGCGCTGCTG
>JAJLKJ010000070.1:0-13387 GCA_033839185.1 Gammaproteobacteria bacterium | reverse complement strand
CTCTATCCCGACGCGCGCAACCAGCGCATCTTCCGCCAGGTGGTCGAGAGCGGCGAGCCCTACCACGGCTTTGCCCGGCCCTTCGAGTATGTCCATGCCCCGGAACGCGGCACCACGCACTGGGACTGGAGCCTGTTGCCGGTCCGGCAGCCCGACGGCCGCGTCGGCGGGGTGGTGCTGGTGCTCATGGACGTCACCGATCGCATCGAGGCCCTGGAGCGGATCCAGGAAAGCGATGACCGCTTCCGTGCGCTGTTCGAACACAGCAGCGACGCGCTACTGCTCGTGGACGCGGACTCGCTGGCGATCGTCGAGGCCAATCCCATGGCCCGGCAGTACCTGGGCTATGGGCCGGGGGAATGGACGGACATGACGCTGGCGGACCTGTTTGCCGAGACCGATGATGTCGCGCCCGGCACACGGCTGGGCCTGCTGGCCGAAGGCGGCGGCACGGCGGCCGAGATGCTGCGCCACCGCGACGGCCGGGTGCTGCGCACCCGGCTGCGGGTGATGGTCCTGCCGGCCGGCGGCCATACGCACTGGTGTCTGTTCCTGGGCCAGGCCGGCCCGTCGGCGGGGAACTGAGGGGCTCAGGCCGCCGAGGCGCGGCCGCGTTTCTTCAGGTGTACCAGCAGCAGCGAGACGGCCGCCGGGGTCACACCGGGGATACGCGCCGCCTGCCCGAGCGTGGCCGGACGCTGGGCGGCGAGCTTCTGGCGCACCTCCGATGACAGCCCGCTCACCTCGGCATAATCCAGGTCCTCCGGCAGGCGGGTGTCCTCGTTCCTCCGGGTACGGGCGATCTCGTCCTGCTGGCGGGCGATGTAGCCCGCGTACTTGGCCTGAATCTCCACCTGCTCGGCCACCGCCGGATCGGTCACGCCGGGCCCGGCCGCCGGCAGGGAGACGAGGGCCTCGTAGGTCACCCCCGGGCGACGCAGCAGGTCCTCCAGCGGGTATTCACGCGCCAGCGCCCCACCGAATACGCGCGCGGCGTCCGCCTCGGGCGCCTCGGCCGGCTTGAGGATGGTCGTGCGCAGGCGCGCCGCCTCGCACTCGATGGCCTCGCGCTTCTGTTCGAAGGCCTGCCAGCGCTCGTCGTCCACCAGCCCCAGCTCGCGCCCGATCCCGGTGAGACGCAGGTCGGCGTTGTCCTCGCGCAGGATCAGGCGGTGCTCGGCACGCGAGGTGAACATGCGGTAGGGCTCCTGCGTGCCGCAGGTGATGAGGTCGTCGATGAGCACGCCGATGTAGGCCTCGGAGCGCTTCGGGCTCCAGGCCGCCTGTCCGGCGGCCAGCCGCGCGGCGTTCAGGCCCGCGATCAGGCCCTGGGCGGCGGCCTCCTCATACCCGGTGGTGCCGTTGATCTGGCCGGCGAAGAACAGGCCCGGCACGAAACGGGTCTCCAGCGAGGGCCGCAGATCGCGCGGGTCGAAGAAGTCGTACTCGATGGCGTAGCCCGGGCGCGTGATGTGCGCGCACTCGAAGCCCTCGATGGAGTGCACGAGTTCGAGCTGCACGTCGAAGGGCAGGCTGGTGGAGATGCCGTTCGGATAGACCTCGTGGGTATCCAGTCCCTCGGGCTCGATGAAGATCTGGTGCCGCTCCCGCTCGGCGAAGCGCACCACCTTGTCCTCGATGGACGGGCAGTAGCGCGGGCCCACGCCCTCGATCACGCCCGAGTACATGGGCGAGCGGTCGAGTCCGCCCTGGATGATCGCGTGGGTGCGCGGATTGGTATAGGTGATGTGGCAAGCCACCTGTGGCGGGTGGTCCTCGCGGCGGCCGATAAAGGAGAACACGGGCGTGGGTTCATCGCCCGGCTGGGCCTGCAGGCGGCTGTAGTCGATGGTGCGACCGTCGATACGCGGCGGCGTGCCGGTCTTGAGCCGCTCCACCCGGAACGGCAGCTCGCGCAGGCGGCGGGCCAGGGCGATGGAGGGCGGATCGCCCGCGCGCCCGCCGGCATGGTTCTCCAACCCGATATGGATCTTGCCGCCGAGGAAGGTGCCCACGGTGAGCACCACCGCGCGGGCATGGAAGTCCACGCCCATGTTCGTGCGCACCCCGGCCACGGCCTCACCCTCCAGGATCAGGTCGTCCACCGCCTGCTGGAACAGGGTCAGGTTCGGCTGGTTCTCGACCATGGCGCGGATCGCCGCCTTGTAACGCACGCGGTCGGCCTGGGCGCGGGTGGCGCGCACCGCCGGCCCCTTGCTGGCATTGAGGATGCGGAACTGGATGCCGCCCAGGTCCGCCGCCCGGGCCATGGCCCCGCCCAGCGCGTCGATCTCCTTGACCAGGTGCCCCTTGCCGATGCCGCCGATGGCCGGGTTGCAGCTCATCTGGCCGATGGTCTCGATGTTGTGCGTGAGCAGCAGCGTGCGCGCACCCAGCCGCGCGGCCGCCAGGGCCGCCTCGGTGCCGGCGTGGCCGCCGCCGACCACGATCACGTCAAAGTCTTCGGGATAGCGCATGGGTGCTCGAAACCTGGGTGTTTTGCTCACTAATCAACCAATTTTACGCCTCATGGGACCCCGGCGGCCAGCGTCCGTTCGGCGACGGGGCTTGCATTGTCATCGACAGGCCCTACACTAAGTGAGTGACCACTCACTTACCATGTCGCCATGACCGAGCCCACCCGCCACCGTCCCGCCGATGAACGCCGTAGCGAGGCGGTGGAGACCGTCATCGAACTCTGCGCCGAGCAGGACCCGGCCGCGATCACGACCGGGGCCATTGCGAAGCGCATGAAGCTCTCCCAGGCCGCGCTGTTTCGCCACTTTCCGACCAAACAGGCGGTCTGGCAGGCCGTGGCAGGCTGGGTGGCCGAGCAGCTGATCTCGCGCGTCGCGGCGGTGGCCGACGGCGAGGCCAGCCCGCTGGCCGGGCTGGAGGCCATATTCCTCGCCCACATGGCCTTCATCGCCGAAAATCCCGGGGTACCCCGGATGATGCTCGGCGAGCTGCAAAAACCCGCGCAGGGGCCTGCAAGGAGGGTCATCGCCCAGGCCCTGGCAGCCTACCGCGCCCACATCGAGGCCCTGCTGCGCGATGGACAGGCGGCGGGCGAGCTGCGCGCTGACCTCGACGTGCCAGGAGCGGCAGTACTGTTCGTCGGCACGATCCAGGGGCTGGTGGTGCAGTCGCTGGTCTCGGGTGACATGGCCCATGCGCGGGCACATGCTCCCGGGGTATTCGCCATCTATCGGCGGGGGATTCTGGCATGAGGTCTTCCGCAGACCGCCGGCAGTTGTGGCCTGTCGGCCTGGTGCTGGTCGCCGGGCTTTCGTTCATTCTCTTGATGCTGGCACTGCGCCAGGGTCCGCCCACCGACGCGACCGCCGAACCCATGCGCGCGGTGCGCGTGCTGGAGCTGGAGCCTCTGGCCCTGACCGTGGAGGCACGCGGCTTCGGCAGTGTGACACCCGCTCGCCGCTGGCAGGCAGTGGCCAACGTGGCAGGCCACGTCACCTATCGGCACCCACGTCTGCTGGACGGCCACATCCTTCCGGCCGGTACCCGAGTGCTCGAAATCGATCCCAGCCGTTACGAGCTGGCGGTGGCTGCAGCCCGTGCCGACCTCGCCGCCCTGGACACGGAACTCGCCCAGCTGCAGCAGGAGCAGCAGAACACCCGCGACCTGCTGGCCCTGGAGCGCCGGCGCCTGACGTTGTCCGACCGCGAACTGGCCCGCGCCCAGCGGCTGGCCGAACAGGGGGTGCTCGCCGCCAACCTGCTGGACGAACAGCAGCGCGCCAATCTGCAGCAACGCCAGGCCGTGCAGGGCCTGGAAAACACCCTGCGCCTGATGCCAAGCCGGCTGGAGCACCTTGCGGCCCGCCGCGATCGGGCGGCGACATCCCTGGCCCAGGCCGAACGCGACCTGGCCGATACCCGCTTCGATGCACCCTACGACCTGCGCGTGGGGGCCGTGGACGTGGAACCCCACCAGCACGTCAATCCGGGACAGACCCTTTTCGTCGGTGACGGTATCGAACGCGCCGAGGCCCTGGTGCAGATCCCGCTACCCGCCCTGCGCCTGCTGCTGGCGCAGATACCCGCGACCGGAACAGCCGATCGCGATGACTGGCCCGACATCGGGGCCCTGGTCAATCTCGACGCCCTCTCGGCCCGTCTGCAACTCGCCGGCAGCCCGGATGTGACCTGGCACGCCCGCGTCCTGCGCATGGCCAGCGGCATCGATCCCGACACCCGCACGGTCCAGGTGGTGCTGGGCGTGGACGAGCCCTATCGTCGGGCCCAGCCGCCTCGACACCCGCCCCTGGTGCGCGGCATGTACGTGGAGGCCGTGCTCTCGGCCCGGGCGCCGGAACCCCGCCTGGTCATCCCACGCTCGGCCCTGCATGCAGGAGAGGTCTATCTCGCCGACCCCACGGACCGTCTGCAACGGCGCCTGGTGGAAGTCGCCTACACCCAGCGTGACCTGGCCGTGATCCGCTCGGGACTCGAGGCCGGTGACCGTGTGATCCTGGACGACCTCAGTCCGGCCATCGAGGGCATGAAGCTCGACGTGACCGTGGATACGGCCGCCGCCGAACGTCTCGCCGCAACAGCCCTGGGAGAGGGGCCGTGATCCGCTGGTTCGCCGGACACCCGACGGCGGCCAACCTGCTGCTGATCCTGCTGCTCGCCATGGGCGTGTTCGTCGCGCCCCAGCTCAAGCGCGAGACCTTTCCGGACTATCTACCGACTGAGGTCGGCATTACCGTCGAGTACCGCGGAGCCACGGCCACCGACGTGGAAGAGACCATCTGCCTGCGCCTGATCGATGCCCTGCAGGGAGTGGACCACCTGGATGAACTGCGGTGTCACGCCGAGGACAACCTCGCCAGTGCGGTGGCACGCATGGACCCGCGCGGCGAGGTGGGGCGCTTCATCGACGACATCGGCACGGAGGTGGATGCCATCACGGACCTGCCGGCACGCGCCGAGACGCCCGTGGTGCGCGAGCTGCACCGCAGCGACCTGGTGGCCGCCGTGGCGCTGCGTGGCGACATGGCCTTCGCCGACCTGGAGACCTATGCCGACCGCCTGGCCGACCGGCTGCGCGCCCTGCCGGGTGTGACCGACGCCACGATCCGCGGTCTCTCGCAACGACAGTGGATGGTGACGCTGTCACGCGATGTGCTGCGTCGGCACGGCCTTACGGTCCGTGACATCGGCCACCTCATCTCCAGCCAGAATGTCGACCTACCGCTCGGCACGCTGGAGACGCCGGACCAGGACGTGCAGCTGCGCTTCGTCGATCAGCGTCGTGACATTCATGCACTCGCCGATCTCGTGGTGGTCGCCGGACCGGCCGGCGGCGAGCTGCGCCTGGGCGATATCGCGACCCTCACCGAGGCCTGGGAACGGCCGGAAGACCAGGTCTGGTTCAACGGTGAACGGGCACTGGTGCTGGAGGTGTACAAGGGCCGCCAGGCCGATGCGCTGGATGTGATGGCGGCCCTTCAGGCGCAAGTGATGCAGGAGCGTCTCCACCAGCCCGCGGGCCTGCGGCTCGACGTCACCCAGGACATGACCTCCATCGTGCGCGACCGCCTGCAGATGCTGGCAACCAACGGTATCCAGGGCCTGCTGCTGGTGGGGCTGGTGATGAGCCTGTTCTTCCGCCCCCGCCTCGCGCTCTGGGCCCTGCTCGGTCTGCCGGTGGCCTTCGCCGGGGCCTTCGTCGTGATGTCCCTGTCTGACCTGTCGCTCAACATGATCACCCTGGTCGCCCTGCTCATGACCATCGGCATCGTCATGGACGACTCGGTGGTCATCACCGACAACATCGCCCGCCATGCCGCCCGGGGGGCTTCACCGCTGACCGCCGTCACTGCCGGTGCTGTCGAGGTCCTGCCCGGGGTGCTGTCCTCCTTCCTCACCACGGTGGCCGTGTTCCTGCCGCTGTCGTTCCTGGCTGGCGAACTGGGGGCCGTGCTGGAGGTCCTGCCGGTAGCACTGATCGCGGCCCTGGCCGCCAGCCTCATCGAGGCCTTCTGGATACTGCCCCATCATCTCAAGGGGGGGCTGGCGGGTCTCTCCACCACGCCCGATCATCGCTGGCGGCAACGTGTCGAGGCGTGGTTCACGATGCTGCAGGATGCCCTGGGACAGCTCGCCGACGCCTTCGTGCGTCGACGCTACCTGGTACTCGCCGGCTTGCTCGCGGTACTGCTCGGGTCGGCCGGCTACTTTGCCGGTGGCCATGTGAAGATGGAGGCCATGCCGGCCATCGACGGGGATGTCCTGGAGGCGCGCATCCTCCTGCCGCAAGGCACCCCACTGGCTCGCACTGAGACGGTGGTCGGGCAGGTGGTGGCGGCCATGCAACAACTGGACGCAGAGCTCGGGCCGGGACAGCCCGGCGGTGGGCCGCTGGTACGCTCCATCCAGGTCCGATACGGCTACAATGCAAGCGCCCAGGAGAGCGGGGCGCATGTGGCCACCGTGATGGTCGACCTGCTCACCGCCGAGTCGCGCCGCATCGACCTCGACGAACTCACCCTGCGCTGGCACGACGCCATTGGTCCAGTCCCGGGGCTGCTCAGCCTGGTCATCCAGGAACCGGGCTTCGGCCCAGCAGGCATCCCGCTGGAGATCCGCGTCAAGGGCGCGGATCTGGATACGCTCGAGACTGCCGCCACCGCGCTGGGCGAGCGGCTTGGACAGTATACCGGCGTATTCAACGTGCTCGACGACCTGCGCCCGGGAAAACCGCAACGCCAGCTCACCCTGGCCGATGGGGCCCTTGCCATGGGATTCACCGCTGCCGACATCGCCGATCAGCTGCGGGCTGGCGTGCTCGGCGACATCGTCGATGACCTTCAGATCGGCCCACAGCGTGTCGAGGTCGTGGTACGCCAGGGGGAGGCCGAGCGCAGCAGCCTCGCCTTCCTGGAGACGGCCGTGGTGCGCGGACCACAGGGTGCACCGGTACCACTCTCCGAGGTCGTCACCATCACCGAAACCCGCGGCTGGGGACGCATCACCCGCATCGACGGCGAGCGTACTGTCACGGTGACGGCCGACGTCGACGGCCGCATCACCAATGCCGATGCGATCGTGCGCGAAATCCAGGCCGACGTGCTCCCCATGCTCGCGGAGAGTCATCCGGGCGTACGCTTCGAGATCGAGGGTCAGGCCGCACGTTCGCAGGAAACGGGACGGTCCATCGCCCGCGGTCTGCTCATCGGCCTGCTCGGCATCTTCCTGATCCTGTCCTTCCAGTTTCGCAGCTACCTGGAGCCGATCATCGTCATGCTCACCATCCCACTGGCCTTCATGGGCGCGGTGTGGGGGCATGTACTCATGGGCTACAATCTCTCCATGCCCTCACTGGTGGGTGCCGCATCACTCGCGGGCATCGTGGTGAATAACGCCATCCTGCTGGTGCAATTCATCAATGCCCACCGTGGAGCCGGGCTCTCCGCCGCTGCCGCCGCCGGACAGGCCAGCCGTGATCGCTTCCGTGCCATCTTCATCACCAGCAGCACCACCATTGCGGGCCTGCTTCCCCTCCTGGCCGAGACCAGCACCCAGGCAGTGGCCATCATCCCGCTGGTCATCTCGGTGGTGTTCGGCCTGCTGGTCTCCACCGTACTCATCCTGATGCTGCTACCCGCGCTCTACGTCATCCTGGATGACTGGGGTGTCGTGCGCGACGAAACGGGCGCACAGACAGGGCCAAATACGTCATAATCAGTGCACCGGTTTCACGGAGCGAGGCCCCCAACTCCATGTCGAGGCATCGCCAGGTGGAACCCGCGCTCACAACCCGGCTGCTGTCCCTGCCCCAGGGCACACACCAGAGCCTCAGCTACAACCAGGTGCTGCACCAGATCTACTACCTGGCCCTGTTGCTGCACGTGGGTTTCTTTGTCGTCTTCCTGCTCCTGGAGATATGGAGTCTCGCCCTGTTCAACCTGGCGAGTATCGCCACCTATCTCACAGCACTCGCCCTCAACCACGGACGCCACTGGTCCTCGGCGTTGCTGCTGGTGTACGTCGAGGTGGTCCTGCACGCCATCCTTGCCACCATCCTGCTCGGCTGGATGGCCGGCTTTCCCTATTATCTCTTCGCCGTGGGCCCTGTGGTGTTGCTCAACACCCACTGGCCACTGCTGTTCCGTCTCGCCCTCGCGCTTCTGGCCATCATCGTCAAGGGTCTGCTGTATCTGTACTTCGGCGGGATGGGCACCGACCTGACCCTGCTGACGGTGGCACCCGAGGCGCTGGGCCTTCTGCATCTGGGCAATACGGTCGCCGTGTATTTCACGCTCGGCTTCATCGTCTATACCTATGGCGTCATCGCCAAACGGGCGGAGAACCGGCTCAGGGCCGCCACCGCCGACTGGGAGCGCAAGGCACACCTGGACATGCTCACCGGCATCTACAACCGGCGGGCGATGGATGAACTAATGAGGAAAGAGGCCAGCCGGACCGGCCGCAGTGCCTGCTGCTTCGCCATCGCCATCGTCGACATCGACGACTTCAAGGCCATCAACGACACCCGCGGACACGACGTGGGCGATGCCGTGATCCGCCACGTGGCACAAACCATAAGGGACAGCATCCGCGGCCACGACGCCGTCGGTCGCTGGGGCGGCGAGGAATTCCTGGTGCTGCTCACCGAGGCCGACGATGCGGTCACCCCGGGTATCCTCGAAAACCTGCGGCAGCAGATCGTGACCAATGCCCACGACACCGCCAGCATTCCGCCCTACACCGTCAGCATCGGCTCGGCCATCTTCCGCCCGGGAGACGATGTCGAAGCCGTTCTGAAAAAGGCCGATGATGCCCTGTATGAGGGAAAGAAGTCCGGCAAGAACGTACTCGTTCACTCCTCGGCCTGATACGCGCGGTCTACTTCCCGATACAAAAGCTGGAGAAGATGCGCCCGAGCAGGTCGTCGGCGGTGAAGCGCCCAGTGATCTCGCCCAGGGCCTCCTGGGCGAGGCGCAGTTCCTCGGCGAGCAGTTCCCCGGCGCGGGTGGTGCGCAGGTGGTCCTCACCGGCGAGCACATGCGCCTCGGTGCGGGCCAGGGCATCGAGATGACGGCGGCGGGCAATGAAGACGTCCTCCGCCGTGTCGTGATAGCCGACCAGCTGCTTGAGCTGCGCGATCAGAACGTCCACGCCCTCACCGGTCTTCGCCGAGAGATACAGTTCGCCATCACGCGCCCCGGTGGCATGGCGCGTGAGGTCGATCTTGTTGTGCACGCGCAGCACGGGCAGGCGTTCAGGCAGGCGGGCGATGATCGCGCGGTCGTCATCGGTGGGGCCACGCGTGCCGTCGAGCAGCAGCAGCACCACATCGGCCTGCTCGACCGCCTGCCAGGCACGACGGATGCCCTCCTGTTCCACGGGATCGTTGCTCTCGCGCAGGCCGGCGGTATCGATGACGTGCAGGGGCAGGCCGTCCAGGCTGATGCGCTCTCGCAGGACATCGCGCGTCGTGCCCGGGATGTCGGTGACGATGGCGGCCTCGAAGCCGGCGAGCCGGTTGAGCAGGGTGGACTTGCCGGCGTTGGGCTGACCGACGATGACGAGGCTCAGGCCGTCACGCAACAAGGCGCCCTGGCTCGCACGGGCACGGATGGCGTCCAGTGCGGACTTGATGCCGTCGAGGCGTTCGCCCACAGCACGGTCGGCGAGGAAATCGATCTCCTCGTCCGGGAAGTCCAGCGCCGCCTCCACATAGATACGCAGCTCGATCAGGCGGTCGAGGAGTTCGTTGACCGCCTCTGAAAAGGCACCCTGCAGGGCACGCTGGGCCGAACGCGCGGCCTGTTCGGAACCGGCGTCGATCAGGTCGGCGATGGCCTCGGCCTGGGCGAGGTCCAGCCGGTTGTTGAGAAAGGCACGCTCGGAGAACTCTCCGGGTCGGGCCAGGCGCGCACCCAGTTCCAGGCAGCGACGCAGCAGCATGTCCACCACCACCTGGCCGCCGTGACCCTGCAGTTCCAGCACGTCCTCGCCGGTGAAGGAGTGCGGGGCAGGGAAGTACAGCAGGATGCCGTCGTCCAGCGTCTCGCCGCCGGCATCGCGAAATCGGCGGTAGGCGGCCAGCCGCGGCGCCGGCAGGTCGCCGGCGATGGCGCGGGCGATGTCCGCCGCCGCCGGTCCCGACACGCGGATCATGGCCACGCCGCCACGCCCGGGAGGCGTGGCGACGGCGGCGATGGTGTCTGCGTGCTGATTCATGTGAAGAGGATAACGACCCGGATACGAAACGGGGAGCCCGTGGCTCCCCGTTGCATCATTGCGATTACTTCGCGCCCTGTTCCATGCGCCGCATGATGTACCACTGCTGGGCGATGGAGAGCAGGCTGTTGACGAACCAGTACAGCACCAGGCCCGCCGGGAAGAAGGCGAAGAACACGGTGAAGACCACCGGCAGGATCATCATGATCTTCTGCTGGATCGGGTCCATCGGCTGCGGATTCAACCGGTGCTGGATCACCATGGTGATGCCCATGAGGATCGGCAGGATGAAGTAGGGGTCGCGCGTGGACAGATCCTGGATCCACAGGATCCAGGGCGCCTGGCGCAGTTCCACTGCCTCGAGCAGCATCCAGTAGAAGGCGATGAACACCGGGATCTGGATCAGGATGGGCAGGCAGCCGCCCAGCGGATTGATCTTCTCCTTCTTATATAGATCGAACAGTTCCTTGTTCATGCGCTGCTTGTCGTCGCCGAAGCGTTCCTTGAGCGCGACCAGCTTGGGCTGTACCTGGCGCATCTTCGCCATGGAGCGGTAGCTGGTGGCCGACAGCTTGTAGAACACCAGCTTGATCAGCACGGTGACGGCGACGATGGCCCAGCCCCAGTTGCCGATCAGGTCGTGGATGAACTCGAGCAGCCAGAACAGCGGCTTGGCGAAGATGGTGAAGACGCCGTAGTCGACGGACAGGTCCAGGCCCTCGGCGATCTCTTCCAGACGCTCCTGGATCTTGGGCCCGACGTAGAAGCCCGTGTGGAACTCGCCGCTCTCGCCGGGGGCCACGGTCATGGGCTCGGAGCGCATGCCGATGATGTAGTCGGTGCGTCCGTTTTCCGGGATCACCATGCTGTAGTAGCGGTTGGTGGCCTTCTCGTCCGGCACCCAGGCGGAGAGGAAATAATGCTGCAGCATGGCCACCCAGCCGCCCGTCAGGTCGGCGTCCAGCGGCTTGTCTGCCATGTCGTCGAAGGACAGCTTGCGGAAGGCCCCGTCGAAATAGGCGGCACCGGTGAAGGTGTAGAGGAACAGGTTGCCGTCGTCCCCGCCGTCGCCGGACTGGCGCAGATGGCGGTACTGCTGGGCGGTGAAGGGACGCTCGCCGCGGTTCTCGATGCGATGCGCCACGTCGATGAGGAAGTCGCCGCGCTTGAAGGTGTAGAGCTTGGTGACGGTGACGCCCTCGGGGCTGGTCCAGGTCAGCGGCACGGTGAGCGTGTCCTCGCCGGCGGGCAGGCGGTATTCGTCGGCCTCGGCCTGGTAGACGTCATGGTGGCTGGGGGCGAGGGCCAGGGCATCCTCGCCCTCGGTCTCCACGTGGCGCAGACCGGACTGGGCCACATAGCGGCGGCGCACGTCATCCAGGATGCGGATCGGCTCGTCCGGCTGGTCGAGGCTCACGGGATAGGTCGGCAGCTCGGCGCGCAGGATGGTCCCGCCGCGGGTGTCTATCTCCAGGTCCAGCACGTCGGTGACCACGCGGATGCGCTTGCGGTCCGGGGCTACGCTGGCCTCGCCCGCATCCACCGGCAGGTCGCCGGGTCGGGCCTGGACAGCGGCCGGGATATCGGTCGGCGTGGCCGGGCCGGTGGACTCGGTGCTCTCGCTGACGGCGGGCTTGGGTGCGTGGTCCACTTCCCAGGCCTGCCAGATCATGAACAGGATGAAGACGAGGGCGATGATCAGAAACGGGCGTTGATTATCCATGCGGGTGCCTGTGTGGGTTATCCGGTACGGGGTCATAGCCGCCCTCGGCGAACGGGTGGCAGCGGGCGAGGCGACGCAGGGTCAGCCAGGTACCGCGCCAGGGCCCGTGGCGCTCGATGGCCTCGATACCGTAGCAGGAACAGGTTGGCGTAAAGCGACAATGCTGCCCGAGGAAGGGGCTCAGGAGCAAGCGGTAGAGCCTGATCAGGCCGATGAGGAATCTGCGCATTGCCGTATCAGTCGTTGCCAGAGTTTGTCGAGGGCGGCACGTGCCGCCTGCTTGGTCAACGTGGTGGCCGCCGGCCGGCACATGACGACGACGTCGACGGCGGGCAGCTCATGGCGCACCTGGCGAAAGCTCTCGCGGATCAGTCGCTTGAGACGATGGCGATCGACCGCCAGCCGGGCGCATTTTTTCGAGATGGCGAGACCGAGCCGCGCCCCCTCGACGGGGGCGGCGGTGTCGGATCGCGGACGGGCGAGCAGGGTGAATGCACGGTCGGTGACACGGACCGGCTGCTCGAAGACGCGGCGAAACTGCCGGGGCCTGGTCAGGCGCGCGTCGCGCGCAAACCCCTGCGGCCGCGATCCGGTCAAGGCTTACGGGGTCAGGCGCTTGCGGCCCTTGGCGCGACGAGCGGCCAGGACCTTGCGGCCGCCGCGGGTGCTCATACGGGCACGAAAGCCGTGGGTGCGGGCGCGTTTCAGAACGCTGGGCTGAAAAGTACGCTTCATGGTTTCAGTCCGCCAAATCGGTTATGCGGTGGATGGTTCGAACAAAAGGAGGCGAAATCTACTGGGATTGGCCGGTTTTGTCAACTTTAAGCGCGCGCGCCAGGGGTGTAGATTAGGGACCTGCGGGCGGACCCCCCGAGGTTTCGTGAGACGGGCAGAAGGTATAGACTCTCGCTCCCGCCCTTGCACAATACATGACCCTTTCGGGAGACACGACCGTTGGTTGGCAGCTCACTCTGGCAGCAGTGTGTTGCGCGGCTGGAATCCGAGGTGCCGGAGCAGCAGCTCAACACCTGGATCCGCCCGCTGCACGCAATCGAAGATTCGGACACGCTGCGTCTGCTCGCGCCCAACCGCTTCGTGATGGACTGGGTCAAGGACAACTTCTTCGAACGCATCAACGAGACTGCCCACGAGCTATCGGGCAGTACTGCGCTGCGCGTGCTGCTCGAGGTGGGCTCGGGCTCGCGTGAACCGGCCCGCCCGGCGACCGCGCCACCGCGTGCTGCGGCCCCGGCGGAGGCTGGCGACAGTCCGCGTCCGGCCCCGATGCCGCCCCAACCGGCGGCCAGCTCGCCGCAGTTCACGAACAACCTCAACCGCAACTTCACCTTCGACAACTTCGTCGAGGGCAAGAGCAACCAGCTGGCCCGTGCGGCCTCGCTGCAGATCGCCGAAAACCCCGGGCTGGCCTACAACCCGCTCTTCATCTAT
>JAJLKJ010000069.1:0-1962 GCA_033839185.1 Gammaproteobacteria bacterium | reverse complement strand
GTTCCTGGCCGCGGTGTATCTGAGCATCCCCAACGACCTCAGCCCGGTGGAGATCTGGAACGGCGGCATGCCCGAGGCCCTGGTCATCGACGGGCGCAGTGGCCGCATCCGCGAGCGCGTGCCGTCCACCCACATCCCGCTGGGGATCGCCGAGACCGACCTCGACGAGACTCGACCGGTACGGCTCGAGGTCGCGCGCGGCGATCGCATCCTGCTCTACAGCGACGGGCTGCTCGAGGCGGAAAATACAGAGGGGGAGGCCTTCGGTGCGGCGCGCCTGGAGGCGGCGGTCGAGAGCGGCCGCTCCGGGGAGGGGGCCTTCCACCGCGTACGCACCGCCCTCGAGGCCTTCTGCGGCGAACAGCCGCAGCGCGACGACATCACCCTGGTGGGCGTGCCCATGGTCCCCGAGCTGCTGTTGCAGGCACCGGGTGGCCTGACCACCCCGCGCACCTCGGCCGAGATCTCGCGGGGGCGCGCGGGTGCCTGGCGCTGGTTCATCGAACTGCGCGGCCGCAACCTGGCGCATGCCGATCCCGTGGCCCTGGCGCTGGACCAGCTGCAGGACATAGACGGCCTCGAGGCACACCTGCAGCCACTGCACTTCGTGCTCTCCGAGCTGTACAACAACGCCCTGGAACACGGCATCCTCGGTCTGGATTCGGCGATGAAGGATTCCGCCGACGGCTTCTCCGCCTACTACGACGAACGCGAGACGCGCCTGGCCGAACTCGCGGACGGCTGGATCTGGATCGAGATCGAACACGCCCCGCAGTCGGCGGGCGGCGGGCGCATCACGCTGCGCGTGCACGACAGCGGTCCGGGCTTTGACTATCATCGATTACTGCACGGCCTGCGCCAGCAGGACGGGCTGCACGGCCGCGGCATCACCCTGGTCAGCCGCCTGTGCAGCGCGCTGCGTTACGAGGGCGCCGGCAACCTCGCCGAGGCCGTATACGAATGGTAGGCACAGACAGCCATGGCCGATGACGACATCAAGCCCGTAGGCGGCATCTACCCCGGCCGGCGCCTCGACCCGCGCCAGCCGCGCACCCCCGAGCGCGAACCCGGGGACGCCGACGGCAAGAAAAAGACGGAAGACCAGCCGGACGACCAGGACAAGGAAGGCGGATTCAAGGGGCAGAACATCGATGGGTGGGCGTGAAGTTACAAGTCGTCATGCCCGCCGGTAGGAGGCCAGCCCTCTGGCCGATGGGGGGTTCATCCGGCATGGACGTTATCGCCGAGGGGGCTCGGCTCCTACGATATACAACGGACCGTATACCCGTTTCCCTGATTCTCCTTTACATGGCATCATCCCGTAAAAGTCACAAGGAGGTGTGCTATGGCCAGGATCGGTCGTGTCGTCATTCCCGGATATCCCCACCACGTCACCCAGCGGGGCAATCGTCGCCAGAAGACCTTCTTTTCCGACGATGACTACCGCTTCTACCTCGGATTGATGGCGGAGTTCACCCAGAAGGCCAAAACGGAGGTCTGGGCCTACTGCCTGATGCCCAACCATGTCCACCTGGTTATGGTTCCCGAGCACGAGGAGGGGTTGCGCTCGTCCCTGGGTGAGGCGCATCGCCGCTATACCCGGCACATCAACTTCCGCAATGGATGGCGTGGTCATTTATGGCAGGAACGATTCCATTCATTCGTCATGGATGAGCAGTATCTCTTGGCGACCGTCCGGTACGTCGAGCGCAATCCTGTCAAGGCGGGGCTATGTGATCGCGCGGCTGACTGGCGTTGGTCGAGTGCCTCCGCCCATCTGCAGGGGGAAGATGACCAACTGGTGCGAGTGCGGCCCATGCTTGATCGGGTCGGCGACTGGTCTGGTTATCTCGCCGAGGGGCGGTCTGAAGATGATGAGTGGATTGAACGGCATACGCGAACAGGGCGTCCGCTTGGCGATCCAGTATTCGTCGAGCATCTGGAAGCGATGACTGGAAAGTC
>JAJLKJ010000068.1:0-15295 GCA_033839185.1 Gammaproteobacteria bacterium | reverse complement strand
CCACGCGCCCGATGCCCAGGGGGGCGGGAATCCCGTCCACGAAGCTGCCGAAGTGCTCGGCAGGCAGCTCCCACACCTCCACCTCGATCGGGGCCCCGTCTTCCGCACGCACCAGGCCGGGACGGTAGGGAGGCCCCCCGGCCAGGGCATAGAACCGGTAGTCGGGGCTGGTGAGGGTGCGCCGGACCAGCCGGCCACCGCGTTCGGTGAGCTGGTGGTTGAGCGGCAGACCCTCCATGTGTGCCCCGCAGACCGCCACGCGAATCCGGCTGGTGTCGCGGGTCGGGCCGTCGATGGGCGGAGGCAGCCGATGCGGTGTCGCGCCCATGGTCTGCACCGCGGCGCGCTGCAGGCGGTCGCCCAGCGGGAGCAGCGCGGCATCGCCGAAGGCCGGTGCGATCAGGGTTACGCCGAAGGGCAGGCCGTCGGCCTGGAAGCCCGCCGGCACCGCCAGGGCGGCGAGGTCCAGCAGGTTCATGAAGTTGGTGTAATAGCCGAGGTTGGAGTTGAGCCGGATGGGGTCGGAATTCACCGCCTCGATGGGGTAGATCGTACCGGCGGTCGGCGTGACGATGACGTCCACCTCGCGCCAGGCCGCCTCGGCTGCGCGCTTGTGGTCCATCAGCCGGTACTGTGCGGCGAAGCCATCGGTGGCCATCGGTTTCGTGCCGCCGGCGATGATGGTGCGGGTCACGTCCATGAGGGCCTCGGGGGCCTCGTCGATCAGGGGTTGCGCGGCCAGGTAGCGTTCGGCCACCCAGGGTCCTTCGTAGAGCAGACGGGCGGCCTCGAGGAAGGGGGCGAAATCGATCGTCACCGGTGTGCCGCCGAGCCGCTCCAGGTGCACGACGGCCTCGGTGAACAGGCGTTGCGCCTCGGTGTTGCCGAAGAATTCGAGCTGGTCCGGGCGCGGCACGCCGAAGCGGAAGGCCTGCGCGTCGAAGCCGTGGACGACGGCGGGGGCGGGGCGTGAGTAGCTGTCGGCCGGATCGAAGCAGGCGCTCACGGCGAGCACGCGCCGGGCATCCGCCACGCTGAGGGCAAAGATGGAGACGGTGTCGAGCGTGCGACAGGCCGGCACCACGCCGCTGGCGGAGAGCAGGCCGCGCGTGGGTTTGACCCCAACCAGATTGTTGAAGGCCGCCGGTACGCGCCCGGAGCCGGCCGTGTCGGTGCCGAGAGAGAAACTCACCACGCCGGTGGCCACCGTCACCGCGGAGCCGGCGCTGGAGCCACCGGAGATGTAGCGGGGATCGAAGGCGTTGTGGCAGGCGCCATAGGGCGAGCGCGTGCCCACCAGGCCGGTGGCGAACTGGTCGAGGTTGGTCTTGCCTATCGGGATCGCGCCGGCGGCGATCAGGCAGTCCACTACGAAGGCGCTCTTTTCCGGCCGGTACGCGAAGGCCGGACAGGCGGCGGTGGTGGGCGCACCCTTGAGGTCGATGTTGTCCTTGATGGCGAAGGGGATGCCGTAGAGCGGCAGCGTCTCGGGCGAATGGCCCTCGAGGCTGTCGGCATAGCCCAGCAATTCGTCACGCGAGAGGCGGTGGATCCATTCATTGCGGTCCGGCTGGGCGGCGATGCGGTCGAGCAGCACATCGACGAGATCGCGGGGAGTGAGTGTGCCTTCGCGGTAGGCGGCATGCAGTGAGTCGATGTCCAGGCTGAGTTGTGCGTGGTTCATGGGTGTTTCCCGTGTCGAAGTTCGTGAATCATTCACTGGCCAGTTCGATGAGGATCATGGCCTGTCCGGCGTGGACGGCGTTTCCGGCCGTGCAGAGGATCTCGCGTATCACCCCTTCCTCGTCCGCCTCGATGGGGATCTCCATCTTCATGGCCTCGACGACCAGCAGCAGATCGCCGGGCGAGACCTTGTCGCCGGCACGTGCCGCGATCTCCCACACGCTGCCGGTGACGGGTGAGGCAATGGCGATGCATCCCGGCGGAATGTCGAAGGGGGCGTCCGATCCCGAATCCTCGTCCGGCAGTTCGTCGACGTGCTCGGCCTGGCCGGCCTGCTTCCAGCGCTCGCGTTCGGCCTCGAAGGCCGCCTGCTGCGTCTGCTTGAAGGCGGCGATGGTGTCGGCGTTGTCGGCGAGGAAGCGGTTGTAGTCGCCGAGCTTGAGTGTCGTCTCCTCGATCTTCAGGTTGAAGCGGCCCTGCACGAAGTCCTCGCGCATGCGCATGAGTTCTTCGTGGCTCACGGGATAGAAGCGCAGCTGGTCGAAGAAGCGCAGCAGGCATTGCCTGCCGTCGGTGAAGTCCTGCGTCTGCTTGTAGCGGTTCCACATCTGTACCGTGCGGCCGACGAACTGGTAGCCACCAGGACCTTCCATGCCGTACACGCACAGATACGCGCCGCCGATGCCGACGGCGTTCTCCGGCGTCCAGGTGCGCGCCGGGTTGTACTTGGTGGTGACCAGACGGTGGCGCGGGTCCAGCGGTGTGGCCACGGGTGCGCCCAGATAGACATCGCCCAGGCCCATGACGAGGTAGCTCGCGTTGAACAGGATGTCCTTCACGTCCTCGATGCGTTCCAGCCCGTTGATGCGGCGGATGAACTCGATGTTGCTCGGGCACCAGGGTGCGTCGGGCCGCACCGATTGCATGTACTTGTCGATGGCCAGCTGCGTGGAGGGATCGTCCCAGGACAGCGGCAGGTGCACGATGCGGCTGGGTACCTCCATCTCCTCGACCGGCGGCAGTTCGTGCTCGGCGCGCCGGAGGATCTGCAGCAGCGCATCCTGGGTGACGATGCGGCTGTCGTAGTGGATCTGCAGGGAGCGGATGCCGGGCGTGAGATCGACGAGGCCGTCGATGGCCTGCGCACGTATCCATTCCATGAGCGCGTGTACGCGAAAGCGCAGATTGAGATCGAGAACCAGTTCGCCGTACTCGACCAGCAGGTACTTGTCGCCGGCCTGGCGGTAGCAGACCCCCACGTGACCCGCATCGGGGGCGCTGCGATGGAGGATCGGCGTGGCGTCCTGGCCAGGTGTGCAGGTCGAGGGTGTGGGGGCCGTGACGTCGGCGCGCTGTGCGATCGCCGTATCCTGTGCCTGCTCCAGTGCGTTGGCCGTGGGGATGTCGATACAGTGGAAGCGTACCGTGTCGCCCGGGGCGAGTTGGCCCATCTTCCACAGCTCGGCCTGCACGATGGTCACCGGGCAGACGAATCCGCCGAGGCTGGGGCCATCCGGGCCGAGGATGACGGGCATGTCGCCGGTGAAGTCCACTGCGCCGATGGCATAGGCGTTGTCGTGGATGTTGGAGGGGTGCAGGCCGGCCTCGCCGCCGTCCTCGCGCGCCCACGCGGGCTTGGGCCCGATCAGGCGCACGCCCGTGCGGCTGGAGTTGTAGTGCACCTCCCAGTCGGTGGCGAAGAAGGTAGCGATGTCGTCGTCGGTGAAGAAATCCGGCGCGCCGTGCGGGCCGTAGGTCACGAGGATGTCCCAGTGCCGGTCGTAGCGCGGGATGAGCCCGGCCGGGATCGCGTGGGCCGGTTCGCCAATCCTCCCCGACCCGTTCAGGCGCAGCACGTCGCCGACACGCAGTGTGCGCCCGCCGTGCCCGCCGAACTGACCGAGCGTGAAGGTGGACTTGCTGCCCATGTAGTCAGGCACGTCGAAACCACCCTGCACGGCCAGGTAGCTGCGGCTGCCGCTGCCGGTGATGCCGCGCAGCTTGAGCGTGCTGCCGGCCTTCACCTCGACCGGACGCCAGTAGTCGATGTCCTCGCCGTCGATCTGAGCCTTCATCCGTGCGCCGGCGAGTGCGATCACGGTGTCGGTGTTGAAGCGCAGCGTGGGGCCGGTGACGGTGAGCTCCAGCGCGGCCGTGCCTTCGGCATTGCCCACGGCGCGATTGGCGAGGCGGAAGGCGAGATGATCCATCGGCCCAGAGGGCGGCACGCCGATGTCCCAGTAACCCGTGCGTCCAGGATAGTCCTGGATCGTGGACTGGGTGCCGGGCGCGAGCACCTCGATGGTGGCCGCACGGTAGACGAAACCGTCGAGGTAACGCGTGTAGTGCTCGGCGCGGGTGAACACGTCGTCACGCAGGATGGCGCGCAGGTAGGGCAGATTGGACTCGATGCCATGCAGTGCGGTCTCGCCCAGCGCCTCGACCAGCCTGTCGATCGCCTCGGCGCGATCGCTGCCGCGGGCGATGATCTTTGCCACCATCGGATCGTAGTAGGGCGGGATTGCCGAGCCCTGCTCCACCCAGGTGTCGACGCGTACCCTGGGCGGGAACCGCATCTCGGTGAGCACGCCGCTGGCTGGCTGGAACTGCTTGCCGGCATCTTCGGCGTAAAGGCGTACCTGCACGGCCGCACCCTGCGGCGCGTGCCGGTAGTCCAGCAGGAACGCATTCTCGCCGGCCGCCTGGCGGAGCATCCATTCGACGAGGTCGACGCCCGTGACCTCCTCCGTGACCCCGTGTTCCACCTGCAGGCGGGTATTCACCTCCAGGAAATAGAACTCGCCCGTCTTCGTGTCGAAGACATATTCCACCGTGCCGGCGGACTGGTAGTTCACCGCCCGGCCGAGGCGCACCGCTGCCTCCATGAGCTGCGCACGCAGGCGGTCGCTGATACCGGGGGCCGGGGTCTCCTCTATCACCTTCTGGTTGCGGCGCTGTACCGAGCAGTCGCGCTCGCCGAGCGCAACCACGTTGCCCCGTCCGTCGCCGAAGATCTGCACCTCGATGTGACGTGCGTACTCGACATACTTTTCGAGGAAGATACCGCCCTGGCTGAAGTTGTTGCGGCTCAGGCGCTCGACCGAGTGGAAGGCCTCCTCGAGCTGGTCCTCGCCGTGGCAGAGTTGCATGCCGATGCCACCACCGCCCGCCGTGCTCTTGAGCATCACCGGGTAGCCGATGCGCAGCGCCTCGCGCCGGGCGTGGGCGACGTCGTCGAGCAGGCCCGTGCCTGGCAGCAGCGGCACCCGGTTCTCGGCGGCCAGGTGCCGCGCCGTGTGCTTGAGACCGAAGTCGCGCATCTGCTCCGGCGTAGGGCCGATGAAGGCGATGCCCGCGGCAGCGCAGGCCTCGGCGAAGTCCGCATTCTCGCTGAGAAAGCCATAGCCCGGGTGGATGGCCTGTGCACCGGTGGCGCGCGCGGCCTCGAGGATCCGGGCCTGGTCGAGGTAGCTCTGGTTTGCCGGCGCCGGACCGATGCACACGGCCTCGTCGGCCTGCGCGACATGCAGTGAGTGCGCATCGGCCTCGGAGTACACCGCCACCGAGCCGATGCCCATGCGCCGCAGGGTGCGGATGATGCGGCAGGCAATCGCGCCGCGGTTCGCTATCAGTACCTTGTTGAACATCGTCAGTCGTGACCACGCCCCCGCGCGAGCGCAGGTGTCCGTCGGTGCACATGCTCCCTGGTCGGGCCGGGCCGTCCCGGCGTGCTGGCCAAGGCCCCGGGGGTCGTCCCGCGAGGCGCGTCTGCAGATACCGGAGCAAATCTCGGGCCAGACCGTATTACCGGAGGCGCGTTGCGTAATACGGGGTCCCAGCCCGCCACGCCGCTGAACAAATGCACCGCAACGGGGCGGCCCCGGTGGTGCCTGCCAGCCCGTGGTGCGTGGGCTGCTGACAGCCGTATTCCGGTGCCGTGCTGTCGCCTGCGGCATGGAAGTTGCTGACCCGGGTATTACGATCGCCCGTTCTGGTATTACACCTCGACGGGGGAGACCGGTATATCCAACTGATCAGGAGCGATCAACCATGTCTGGCCCACGCAAGCGTTCTTACTTTCTGCTCGTGAACCTGCTCGTCGTTCTCTTCCTGCTGGCGCCGCCGGCAGTGGCCAGGGAGCGCTTCAAGGTGGCCTGGACATTGTATGTCGGCTGGATGCCCTGGGAGCTGGCGCGAGCGGAAGGCATCGTGGACAAATGGGCCGACCGGTACGGTATCGAGATCGAGGTGGTGCAGGTGGCCGAGTACATCGACTCCATCGAGCGTTTCGCCGCCGGCGAATTCGATGCCTGCACCATGACCAACATCGATGCGCTGACCCTCCCTGCCGCCATGGGAACGGATTCCACCGCACTGATCGTGGGTGATTTTTCCAATGGGAACGACGCCGTGGTGCTGAAGCGCCGCGATGACCTGCGGGCCATCAAGGGGCTGGAGGTCGGGCTGGTGCAGTATTCGGTTTCCCACTACCTGTTGCATCGCGCGCTGGGTTCGGTCGGCCTGCGCGAGAGTGACATACGACTCAAGGATACCTCGGACGCGGTCATCGACATGGCCTTTGCCATGACCGACATGCAGGCCATCGCCACCTGGAATCCGCAGCTCAATCTGGTGATGGGTCTCCTGGAATCGAACAAGGTCTTCGACTCCAGCCAGATTCCCGGCGAGATCATCGATCTCACCGTGGTGAATACACGCACGCTGCAGGAGAATCCGGATCTGGGTCGGGCACTGGTGGGCGCCTGGTACGAGACCATGGCGCTCATGTCGCGCCAGGACAGCGTGGGCCGCAATGCGCGCGCCTACATGGGCGAGGCGTCGGGTTCGCACCTGGTCGGCTATGAATCGCAGCTCGCCTCCACCCGCATGTTCTATGACGCCGGCGAGGCCACTCGCTTCGCCGCCGATCGCGCACTGGTCGAGACAATGGACAAGGTGCGTCGATTCTCGGCCGAGGCGGGCCTGCTCGAGAACCCGCAGGCGGTCGGCATCGCGTTTGCGGATGGCAGCGTGCTGGGCAATCGCGACAATATCAAGCTGCGTTTCGACAACCGCTACATGCAGCTGGCCGCCGATGGCGTGCTGGCCGAACCGGTGCGGGCAGTCGAGCCCAGGTAGTGCAGGCCTGAACGCAGAACGCCCCTGGTGTCAGGGGCGTGCCGGCAGTGTTGGCCGTGCGGCGGCGTCAGTCCCAGATCATGACTTCCACGGGTGTGGGGTTGTAGGCATTGCAGGGGTTGTTGAGCTGGGGGCAGTTGGAGATCAGGATCATCACGTCCATCTCGGCCTTCATCTCCACGTAGCGGCCGGCGGCGGAGATCCCGTCCTCGAACCTGAGCCCGCCCTCCGGCGTGACCGGCACGTTCATGAAGAAGTTGATGTTGGACGAGAGGTCGCGCTTGCCCATGCCGTGATCGTGGTTGGCCAGCGCCATGAGGAAGCTGTCGCGGCAGCTGTGCATGTGGTGCTTGTCGAGCGCGTAGCGCACGGTGTTGCTCTCCGCCGAGCAGGCGCCGCCGATGGTGTCGTGGCGCCCGCAGGTGTCGGCCGTGATGGTGAGCATCACGTTGCCCGCGTTGGACAGCAGCTGCGTGCCGGTGGTGAGGTAGATGTTGCCCTGGTTGCGGATCGTGTCGTTGGCGCTGTAGCGCTCTTCCAGGTCGTTGGCGTTGTAGAACAGGGTGTCCACGGCCTGGTTGCCCTCGAGATCGAGGATGCGCACGGTCTGGCCCTTCTTCACCACGTGCATGAAGGGCTCGCCGGCCGGCACCACCTCGCTGAAGATCGCCTGGCCGGCGTCGAGGCTGCTTTCCACCAGTTGGGTACTCATGTCGATGTCTCCTTGGTTCAGCCGAGCGGATACAGGCGTTCGGTGTTGATGAAGGCGCGCTGGTTCTGTTCGCAGTGGTTGCGGCAGGTGTCGTCCGGGCCCGGCCGGTCCGAGCGCCAGGCGGTGAGGTTCACATCCTGCGGTGCGTAATCAGGGCCCGGGTCGAGCGGATGCTGGCAGGTGGAGAGTGCCACCAGGCAGTCCATCTCGAAGCGCAGATCGATGTGGCTGCCAGCCTTGGAGTTGCCGGGCACGAACTGCATGTCGCCTTCCTCACTCACCACGATCTTGCTGAACAGGTTCAGGTTGGAGACGAGATCGCGGCGGCCGAGGCCGTACTTGCCCAGTTCGTTGATCAGGCTGTCGTAAGCGTTACGATGATAGGCGTTGTGGTGTTCCTGGTAGCGCGCCTCGCCGTACCTGTCCTTAACCATCTTCGCGTTGGACACACCGCCGATGGTGTCATGCCAGCCGCAGGTATCAGACGTGATCGAGCACATCACGCGGCCCATGTCGCTGTAGCAGACGTTGCCGGTGGTGAGGAAGGCCGTGTGCTGGCCCTTGAGCGTGTCGGCCATGTTGTAGCGTTCGCCACGCTCCTCCCAGTTGTAGAGCAGCATGGAGACGTTGGCCCCGCCATTGACGTCGGTGAGACGCAGTGTGGTGCCGCGGCGCATCACCCCGGACCAGTGGGCGCCGCCCGGGACCAGCTCCTCCCAGAGGACCCTGCTGCTGTCGAGTGGTTGAGTCATGTCGTTCTCTCCTGATGCGTCGTTAATACGAAAGTTCGTACTGGTAGTATCGCCAGGGGGAGGGTTCCCGTCCGGCACGAAGTCGCTCAGCCCGCCTTGCGGGCGGGAGGCTGATGCACCTGTGGAATCAGTGTGGTGGTCAGCTCCAGCTTGCCCGAGATCACACCCCGGTTGGTGATCATCCGGTCGGCGATCTGCTGCAGGCGCGAGGCCGGGCCCTGCACGAGGATGACCTCCATGGTCTGCGAATGCATGAGGTGGACGTGCAGGGAGCTGATCACCTCCTCCACGTGTTCGTGCTGCAGGTCGGCGAGGATCTTCTGCAGGCGCGGGGTCGAGTGGTCGTAGAGCAGGGTGATGGTCCCGGCCATCACCTCGTTGCCCAGCTCCCGCTTGTGCGCCACCACCTCGTGGCTGATCATCTCCGAGATGGCGGCCGATCGGCTCTCGTAGCCACGCGCGATCACCATGTCGTCGAGCTGGTTGAGGAGCATCTCCGGCAGGGAGATGCTCACCCGGCTCACGCCGCCTTGTCCCTTGATCATGATGCTCCTCCTGCCCAGTGCACCGCCGTCCTGCTCCGAAGTCCTAGAACAGGTGGCTGTAGCGTTCGATTTCCCAGGCCGAGATGGTCTGGTGATAAGAGACCCACTCGGCACGTTTGTACTTGATGAATTCGTCACGCAGTTCCTGTCCCAGTGCCTCGATGACGAAGGGATCGGCCTCGAAGGCGTCGATGGCCTCCGAGAGGTTCTTGGGCAGGAACTCGATGCCACGCGCCTCGCGCTCGGCATCGGTGAGCGCGTAGAGGTTGTCCTCCTGCGGCTGTCCCGGATCGAGGCCCTCGCGAATCCCTTCCAGGCCCGCGGCCAGGGCAAGCGTCGCGGCGAGGTAAGGATTCACGGCACCGTCGGCATTGCGTGACTCGCAGCGGCCACCGCCCATGGGCACGCGTATGGAGTTGGTGCGGTTGTTCGAGCCGAAGGAGTTGAACACCGGCGCCCAGGTGAAGTAGGGCATGTCGCCCTGGCGCACCAGGCGCTTGTAGCTGTTCACCGTGGGTGCGAAGGTCGCGCACAGTGCCTTGCCGTGCCTGATGATGCCGCCGATGAACTGGTAGCCGATCCCGGTCAGGCCAAGGCCGCGTGGATCGTCCTTGGGGTCGCAGGCGAATACGTTTTTACCCGTTTCGAGATCGTACAGCGACATGTTGAAGTGCGCGCCGTTGCCGGTCTTGTCGGCGAAGGGCTTGGGCATGAAGGTCGCGACCAGGCCTTCCTGCTTCGCATATTCCTTGGCCATCAGGCGCAGGAAGGTGAAGCGGTCACAGGTGGTGAGGCCGTCGGCATACATGAAGTCGAACTCGTACTGTCCGTTGGCGTCTTCGTGGTCGAAGGAATAGAGGTCCCAGCCCAGGTCGTTGATGGTGGTGGCCATCTTGTCCAGCCATGTGAACTGGTCGAGGAAGCCGCGCGCGTCGTAGCAGGGCTTGGTGAGCTTGTCGTCGGGATTGGGTACCTCGAGCGAGCCGTCCTCGTTCTGTTTGAGCACGAACACCTCGGCTTCGATGCCGAGGTTGAAGCCGAAGCCCATCTCGGCCGCCTTCGCCATCATGTTCTTCAGTGCGACGCGCGTGTTCAGCGGGTAGGGCTGGCCCTTGAAGGTGTTGTCCGCCGGCATCCAGGCTATTTCCGGCTGCCAGGGCAGCTGGATGATGTGGTCCAGATCGGGAACCGAGGCGATCTCGTCGTCGTTCGGCGCCTGGCCGAGGCCGTCCAGTGCATAGCCGGTGTAGAGTTCGGAGCCGTGGGCCATGTGTGCAAGGTGGTCGATCGGCACGACCTTGCCCTTGGGTACGCCGTGGATGTCGACGTAGGCGCCGAGGCAGT
Organism: Gammaproteobacteria bacterium; assembly: GCA_033839185.1. Lineage (GTDB taxonomy): Bacteria > Pseudomonadota > Gammaproteobacteria > SpSt-1174 > SpSt-1174 > SpSt-1174. The sequence continues at coordinate 5,120 of JAJLKJ010000068.1, read as the reverse complement.
ACTTCACGCCCTTGGCCTTGAGCTGGTCCTGGATCTGCTTGATCTCTGCGGCAGTCTTCATGTCAGGCCTTTCGTTCGTTTGGTTGTATGGGTTCGAAATAGGAATGGGGAAGCGGTGGCTCCTCGGCCATGCCGCGCGTTACCAGGGACGAGAGGTCCTCGACCATCCAGGCGTACAGTGTCTCGCCCTGTTCCCTGGTCGCCTGGCTGGGGTAACCCGTTACGCCGTTGATGCTGGTGCGATTCACCGGGTGGGCAAACACGCGACCCGCCGTGCGGTCCGGGTCATCGGACATGGGGATCCTGTCCTCGCGTACCATGTCCGGCGCGATCGCCAGCATCAGCGCGGTCTCGGCCGCGTTGGCGTGCCAGTCGTCCGCATCGGCGAAGTGCTGCTCGCGCACCCGCGGACTGACGGCGGGGGTGTTTATGAGCGCGACCATCAGGTCATCGTGCGCGGCGCGCAGCATCTCCAGCCCGCAGCGCAGCGGCGCCTCGTTGGTGACATGTCCATTCACCAGGAACAGGCGTTTGAAGCCGGAGGCGTGCACCCAGTCGCCGATGTCCTTGATGACGTCGATGAGGGTTTTCGGGCTGAGGGCGATGGTTCCCGGCCAGCGCTTCGAGTGGCCGATGGAGCAGCCGTAGGGCAGGGTCGGCAGCAGGGCGGCCCCCGTCTTCGCGGCCACGTCGCGGCACAGTCGCCCCGCGATCTCGGCATCCATGCCGCAGCCGAGATGCGGACCGTGCTGTTCGGTAGCGCCCACGGGCAGGATCGCGGCGTCGATGCCTTTTCCGGGCAGCTCGCCGATCTCTTCCCAGGTCATCTGGTACCAGTTGTTCAGCATCAGTAGACGGACTCCACGTCGGCATCCACCGGCACCATGCGCACCATGTTGAGGTGGTCGCCGTTGAGGCCCGGTTCCGCTTCGGCCTGCGGGGGGTGGATGAGCTGTTCCAGCCGGCGCCGGGTGGCGAGGAATTCCGGGCTAAGGAACTGCTCCGGGGTACGTGGGTGCGGCACCGGCACCTCGATCAGTTCCTGCACCTCGCCCGGATGCGCCTTCAGCACCAGGATGCGGTCGGCCAGGTACACGGCCTCATCGAGGTCGTGGGTGATGAAGAGGATGGTGACGTCGATGTTCTTCCATATCTCGAGCAGGTAGGCCTGCATCCTGGCGCGCGTCTGCGCATCGAGTGCGCCGAAGGGCTCGTCCATGAGCAGGATGCGCGGCTGGTTGGCCAGTGCGCGCGCGATGGCCACACGCTGTTTCATGCCGCCGGAGAGCTGGTGTGGGTAGGCGTTGGCGAACCTCGACAGGCCGACGAGGTCGATCCACTGCATGGCCTCGTCCTCGCTGGCCACGCGCCCGCGCCCGGCCATCTCCAGCCCGAACATCACGTTCTTCTTCACCGTGCGCCAGGGGAACAGGGTGTAGCCCTGGAACACCATGCCGCGATCCGGTCCTGGACCCTTCACCGGCCTGCCGTCCAGCAGCACCTCGCCGCTGCTCTGCTCCTCCAGCCCCGCGAGGGTGCGGATGAGGGTGGACTTGCCGCAGCCCGATGGGCCGATCACACAGACGAACTCGCGCTTGTGGGTCTGGAAGCTGATGTCCTTCAATGCCGTCACGCGACCCTGGGGGCTGTCGAACTCCTTGGTGAGATTGTTCACCTCGAGGATGACCGGGCGTTTCTTCAGGCGCGCGAATCGGTCGGCCACTTCGGGCGACTGGTCGAGATAGCTGGGCAGTGCTAGCGGTTTCATGGATGTCTCGCTCGTCTGCGTGTTAAGCGCGCACGCCGTGGCGCTGCCAGGGGAAGATGCGTCTGCCGAGCCAGGCGAGGATCAGGTCGGTGGTCAGTCCGATGATCCCGATGATGATGATGGCGGCGTAGACGTTGTCGAAGTTCTTGTAGCGCGCCTGCTGGGTGATGAACCAGGTGATGCCCGAGCTGGTGCCGATCATCTCGGCCACGATCAGGTAGGTCCACGCCCAGCCGAGCAGGATGCGCATGTCGCGGTAGACATCGGTGATGATGCCTGGCAGCACGACCTTGAACAGCAGGGCGACGTTCTTCGCCCCGAGGGTCATGGCGGCCTCGAGCAGTGCGGGATCGAGCTTGCGGGTGGTGTTGGAGATCACCAGTACCTGCTGGAAGAAGGTACCGATGAAGATGATGGCGATCTTCGGCGCGTCGTGGATGCCGAGGATCGCGACCGCCAGTGCGCCGAACGCGGGAGCGGGCAGGTAGCGGAAGAATTCGATAAAGGGTTCGTTGAGGCGCGAGACCGCATCGTAGGTCCCGGCCAGTATGCCGAGCGGCACGCCGATCAGCGAAGAGAGGAAGAAGCCCCAGAAGATGACCTGGATACTGTCGGCCAGGCTCTCGTGCAGCCATTGCTCGTTGCGCCGTTCTGGTGGCGTGGTGAAGGCCGTGTAGAGTGCGGTGGCCACCTCGTGCGGTGCCGGGAGGTAGATGGGGTTGGTGCGCCTGCCCTCGGGCAGCGCCAGCCCTTCGGTGCGCATGGTCTCGAGCTCCCGCTCGAAGACCTCACGATCGACCTGCATGCCCTCCCTGAAGTAGGAGACGTCGCCGGGTGCGATCACCTCGACCTTGGGGTGCCACAGGAATGGCAGGTAGCTCACGAGCGCCCAGACCAGCAGCGGGATGAGGAAGCTCAGCACGGCCAGGACTGTCCGCCGTCGCGGGTTCAGTTCCTTGCGCACGGCAAACCATGCTTCGCTCATGTCGTACCTCACTCCGCTCGCTGGTCAGGGGGGGTCGTGTGAAGTCCGCCTACAGCGCGCCGGTGATCGAGGCGTCGATGTAGTCTTCGATCGGCTGCGGGTCCTTGTAGACCTCGTTGGCCACATTGAAGTCGTCGGAGAGTTTCGAAGAGCCGTGGAGCGAGTCGAAGGCGTCGGTCTTCTCGAAGAATCCCAGCGCCTCGTCGAGCGTGAGGATCCGGGTACCTTCGATGAAGGTTGCATACTCGGCGGGCTTGAGACCCACGCGAGAGGCCATGATGCGTACGGCATCATCGCGGGTCTTCGGGTCCCTGATGTAATCGACGACGCGGTACCAGACCTTGGCGACCTTGACCCATTCGTCGCGGTTGGCCGCGAGGCTGGACGGTGAAACGGCGAGCACGTCGTAGATCAGGCCAGGCTCATCGGCGCTGGTGTAGACGGCCTTGGCGCCCGGCACCATCTGCAGTGCCATGCCCGAGCTCGGCTGCCAGGCGACGATGGCGTCCACGTCGCCCGAGGCGAGTACCTGCGGTGTCTCGTTGGTCGGCACGTTGACGAGTTCCACGTCCGCCTCGCTCATGCCGTTGTCCTGGAGCGCATTGAGCAGTAACAGGTGACCCACGAAACCGATCTCAACGCCCACCTTCTTCCCCTTGAGGTCTTTCACGGAGTCGATGCCGGGGGCGGCCACGATCATGTCGTTGCCGTTGGAGTAGTCGTTGATGAGGATCATCACATTACGGGCACCGGTGGCGCCGGTGACCAGCGCATCGCCGTTGGTCATGGCCACGGCATCCAGCTGCCCGGCGGCGAAGGCATCCATGGAGGCGACGTAGTCGAACCATTCGAACTGGACGTCCACGCCCTCTTCCTTGAACCACTGTTTCTCGATGGCCACTTCCCAGGCGACCCAGCCCGGCCAGTCGCTGTAGCCGATCTTGAGTGGTTCGGCCAGGGCTTGGGCGGACATGCCCAGCATGGCGACGCCGGCGAGGGTGCCGAGCAGTTTCTTGAGCGGATTTTTCATGGTGGGGCCTCTTCGGTATTACCGTTGGTGAATCGGGTAATACGAACAGAGCAACGCCTGTGCCAGATATGGCCGGGTGCGCGCTAAGCGACTGTTAATGCGCAGGATTGAGTCGGCAGGGCCCGTTGACGGTGTTCCTGTGCCGCCCCGTGCTGGTGCAGGATTGCTGGTGGAAGATCCTTATTGGGGCAGAGCGCCTAGCGGGCCGCCGGGTCGGGCAGGCGAAAGGAGAGCAGGGCCGCGAGCAGCACGAAGCCGGCCGAGGCCCAGAGTGCGCCGGGAAGGCCGGCCGTCTGGTAGAGGACCCCGGAAAGCACGGTGCCGGTGAGTCTGCCGCCGGCGTTGGCCATGTAGTAGAAGCCGACGTTCATGGCGACGCGGTCGTGATCGGCGTAGGCGAGGATGAGGTAGGAGTGCACGGCCGAGTTGAGTGCAAACAGCAGGCCGAAGATGGCCAGGCCGGTGATGAGCACCGTGGCCGGGTCCCAGTTCTGCAGCAGTGCCAGGGCGATGCCGGCGGGGACGAGCAGCAGCGCCGCCGCGCCCAGGCGCGCCGTGTTGCCGGTCGGGCCCCGGCCGTGGTGACTGCGGCGCAGCAGGCGTGGCGCACTGGTCTGCACCGCCCCGTAGCCGATGATCCACAGGGCGAAGAAGGCGCCGATGGCCATGTGGTCCCAGCCGAGCACGGCGGAGAGGTACACGGGCAGGGCGACGACGAACCAGATGTCGCGTGCGCCGAAGAGGAAGAAGCGTGCGGCCGACAGCCAGTTGATGGCCGGCGTGTGGGAGAGGACCTGCGTGAATTTTGCCCGGGCCTTCATCCTGCCCACGCCGCCTGGCAGCAGCACGGCGGTGAGCAGCAGCACGAGGAAGAGCAGGCCAGCCAGCAGCGCAAGCGCACCGCGAAAGCCGATGAGCTGCAGCAATGCCGCACCGACGAAGAAGCCGGCGCCCTTGAGCGCGTTCTTCGAACCCGTGAGCAGGGCCACCCAACGGAAGAGCCTCGACTCGCCCCCGTCGCCGGCAATGGCCTTCACCGAGGCCTTGGCCGACATCTTGTTCAGGTCCTTGGCGATGCCGGAGAGGGCCTGTGCCGCCATCACGTAGGCCACGGACAGCCAGGCGTCGGGCACGGTGAGCATCAGCAGGGCGGCCACCTGCAGGGCCATGCCGATGTGCATGGTGAGATTGAGCCCGATGCGCGCGCCCAGCCAGCCGCCCACCAGGTTGGTGACGATGCCGAAGAACTCGTAGAAGAGGAACAGCATTGCCACCTCGAACGGCGAATAACCGAGCTGGTGGAAGTACAGCACCACCAGCATGCGGATCGCGCCGTC
>JAJLKJ010000067.1:0-15152 GCA_033839185.1 Gammaproteobacteria bacterium | reverse complement strand
TAGAGCGTCGCCCTTACAAGGCGAATGTCGGGAGTTCGAGCCTCTCAGCACCCACCAAAGAAAAAAGGTTTAGGAGCGGTAGTTCAGCTGGTTAGAATACCGGCCTGTCACGCCGGGGGTCGCGGGTTCGAGTCCCGTCCGCTCCGCCAAAATGGATTAAGGGCGCCACGCGCGCCCTTATTCTTTGCCCGCAGGGAAGTCGGGCATCGCACGTCACCCCACGTGCTGGATATGAAGAACACTCTGGAGCGGTAGTTCAGCTGGTTAGAATACCGGCCTGTCACGCCGGGGGTCGCGGGTTCGAGTCCCGTCCGCTCCGCCATCTTCGAAAAGCGCCCCTTCCGCATGGAAGGGGCGCTTTTTTTTCGCCACTGGATTTCTTGCCGGTGACGCGGTCATCATGGACAAAATCCGGTATCATCCGGCTTTCGTCTCGCGAAACAACCAGACAACACGGATTGCCCACACATGCTGTTACGTATCCATGATCTCGCCAAGGGCTGGATTGCCTATGTCATCTTCGGCCTGCTGATCCTGACCTTCGCCCTCTGGGGTATTCACTCCTATCTTGGTGGCGGGGGTGAGCGTTATGTCGCCGAGGTCAACGGCGAGATCATCACCCAGCGCGAGTTCCGTAACATCGTGCAGACCGAGCGCGAGAACCTGCGCCAGATGTTCGGCGGCCAGTTGCCTGCCGACCTGGTGAGCGACGAGATGATCCGCGAGCGTGCCCTGGAGTCGGCCATCGCCCGCAAGCTCATCGAGCAGACGCTGTCGACCTACGGCTTTGCCGTGAGCGATGCCGAGGTACTGGCCCATATCCGCAGCCAGCCCTTCTTCCAGGAAGACGGGCGCTTCAGTCCGCAGCGCTACGAGAACATCCTCAAGCAGCAGCGCATTGCCAAGGGGAGCTACGAGGCCTCTGTGCGCGAGCAGCTGCGTATGGACCAGCTGCGACAGGGTGTGGCGGAAACGGCCTTCGTCACGCCGGCCGAGCGCGACGACCTGGTACGCCTGAAGCGCCAGGAGCGCGAACTGAGCTATGCCCTGATCTCGCTGGAGCGGTTCCGTGCGGGATTCGAACCGGATGAGGCCGAGATCCGCGCCTACTATGAGGCCAACCCGCAGGCCTTCATGAGCCCCGAGCGCGTGCGCATCGAGTACGTCATCCTCGACGAGCAGCGCCTGCGCCAGGAGGTGGCGGCCACCGAAGAAGACCTGCGTGCCTACTACCAGTCCAATCTGGATGCCTATATCACGCCGGAGACCCGGCGCGCCTCCCACATCCTCGTGCCGGTGGAAGAGGGTGACGTGGAAGCGGCCCGCGCGCGCGCCGAGGCGCTGGTCGAGCGTATCCGTGCCGGGGAGTCCTTTGCCGATGTGGCCCGCGAGGCCTCTGCCGACAGCCTCTCGGCACAGGCCGGCGGCGACCTGGGATTTCTTGCCCGTGGCGACATGGAGCCTGCCTTCGAGGACGTGCTGTTCGTGCTGGAACAGGGGCAGGTCAGCGCACCGGTGCGCACCGAACTCGGCTGGCAGATCCTCACCGTCACCGAGATCCAGCCCGCCCAGCAACAGCCCTTTGCCGAGGTGCGCGACGCGATCGAGCAGGAATATCGCCTGCGCGAGGCCGAAGACCGCTTCTTCGTGCTCACCGAGCGCCTGCGCACCGCGAGTTTCGAACAGCAGGGTAGCCTGACGCCGGCCGCCGCGGCCATCGGCGCCGAGCTGCAGACCAGCGACTGGTTCACCCTGGACGGAGGCAGCGGTTTCGCCGCGGATGCCATGGTACGTCGTACCGCCTTCAGCCAGCGCGTGCTCGATGCCGGGCAGAACAGCGACCTGCTGGAACTCGCCGACGGTCGCCTGGCGGTGTTGCGCGTGGCCGGGCATGAACCCTCGGCACCGCGTCCCTTCGAGGCGGTGCGGGACGAGGCGCGGGCCATGCTGGTGGAAGAGGGCGCACGTGACCGCGTGCGCGAGCTTGGCCGCACGGCGCTGGTCCGTCTGCAGGAGGGCGCGACGCTCGAGGCGGCGGTACGCGGCATCACGGCCACGCTGGAACGCCCGGGCTTTGTTGCGCGCGATGCGGCCGAGGCCGCGCCTCCCGCCGTGCTGCGTCGCGCCTTTACCCTCTCCCGTCCCGAAGCCGGCGGGCAGAGCGTGGATGGCCTGCAGCTCGCCTCCGGCGATTATGCCCTGCTCGTGGTCTCGGCCGTGCGTGATGGCAGCGGCGACGCGGCGCGTCAGGCGCGCTATGCCCTGGAGCAGCAGCGTGCCCGTGCCTCGCTCGAATTCGATGCCTTCTACGGTGCCCTCGAGTCCCGTGCGGAGATCCGCATCTACCGGGAAAACCTCGAATAGCTGACGGAGCGGCGGCATGCGCCTGAAACTGCACTGGCAGATCCTGATTGCCCTGGTCCTCGCGGTCGTCGCAGGGCTGGTGGCGGGTGACGAGGGGCGGTTTCTCGGTGTGCGTGCCTATGCCGTCTTCGACTTCGTCGGCACCCTGTTCCTCAATGCCCTGAAGATGATCATCGTGCCGCTGGTGGTCTCCTCCATCATCGTCGGCATCACCGGGGCCGGGGAACAGGGGGGCTTCGGGCGGCTGGGACTCAAGACGCTGGCCTATTACCTGGCCACCTCCACGCTGGCCATCCTGGTCGGCCTGTTGCTGGTGAACCTGCTGCAGCCGGGCATCATCGACGGGGCGCCGGCCCAGGAGAGCCTGGGGCTGGCCTCGGAAGAGGTGGCGGGCGAGATCGCCAGCAGGGTCGAGGGCAAGGACGCGACCGACGTGGTCGATGTCTTCAAGCGCATGCTGCCGCCCAATGTCGTCGAGGCGGCGGCGGATAACGGCCAGCTCCTCGGCGTAATCATCTTCGCCCTCCTGTTCGGCTTCTTCATGACCCGCCTGGTCTCGCCGCGCGGTGACGTCCTGCGCCAGTTCTGGCAGGACGTGTTCGACGTGATGATGATGATCACGGACCTGGTCATGAAGTTTGCCCCCATCGGGGTCTTCGCCCTGGTGGCCAAGGTGGTGGCGGACACCGGCTTCGAGGTCTTCCAGTCGGTTGCCCTGTTCGCGGCCACGGTGATCCTGGCGCTGGCGGTACACGTCTTCATCATCATGCCGCTCATCCTGGGGCTGGTCGGGCGGGTCAATCCGCTGCGCCATTACCGTGCCATGGCGCCGGCCCTGCTTACGGCCTTTTCCACCGCGTCTTCCTCCGCCACGCTGCCGCTCACCATGGACTGCGTGGAAAAGAACGCCGGTGTCTCCAACCGCGTGAGCAGCTTCGTGCTGCCGCTGGGGGCGACGGTGAACATGGACGGCACGGCCCTGTATGAATGCGTGGCGGTGATCTTCATCGCCCAGGCCTTTGGCGTCGATCTCTCCCTGACCCAGCAACTGTTGATCGTGGTGCTGGCCCTGCTCACCTCGGTCGGTGTGGCCGGTATCCCCTCGGCGAGCCTGGTCGCCATCGTGGTGATTCTCTCGGTGTTCGGCATTCCGCTGGAGGCCATCGGCCTGATCTATGCGGTGGATCGCGTGCTCGACATGCTGCGTACCAGTGTGAATGTCTTCGGCGATTCCTGCGGGGCCGTGGTGATCGCTCGCAGCGAGGGCGAGACGGAGATCCTCAAGGCCTGATGCACCGTTGAACAGGACAAAAAAAGGCCGCTTCGGTGACGAAGCGGCCTTTTTCGTCTGATGTGGCCAAGCGGTCAGTAGCCGGTCATGCCGATGGTGTTGAAGCCGCCATCGACATAGGTGATCTCACCGGTGATGCCGGAGGCGAGATCGGAGCACATGAAGGCGGCGGCGTTGCCGACATCCTCGATGGTGACGTTGCGGCGCAGCGGGGCATTGGCCTCGACGTGATCCAGCATCTTGCGGAAGTCGCCGATGCCGGCGGCGGCCAGGGTGCGGATGGGACCGGCGGAGATGCCGTTGACGCGGGTGCCTTCCGGGCCCAGCGTGTAGGCCAGGTAACGCACGTTGGCCTCGAGGCTGGCCTTGGCCAGGCCCATCACGTTGTAGTTGGGTACGGCGCGCACGGCGCCGAGGTAGCTCAGGGTGAGCAGGGCGCCGTTGCGGCCCTGCATCATCTGGCGCCCGGCCTTGGCCAGGGCGGCGAAGCTGTAGGAACTGACGTCGTGGGCGGTGCGAAAGCCCTCGCGGGTGACGTTGTCGAGGAAATCACCCTCGAGCTGCTCCTTGGGGGCGAAGGCCACCGAGTGCACGATGATGTCCAGGTGATCCCAGTAATCGTCGAGGTGTTCGAAGACGGCCTCGATCTGCTCGTCACTGGCAACGTCGCAGGGCACGATGATCTCCGAACCGCAGTCGGCGGCGATCTGGTCCACGCGGTCCTTGAGACGCTCGTTCTGGTAGGTGAAGGCCAGTTCGGCGCCCTCGCGCTGCATGGCCTTGGCGATGCCGTAGGCGATCGAGCGGTTGCTGGCCACGCCCACGATCAGGGCGCGTTTGCCGGACAGGAAGCCCATCGGATCATTCCTCCAAAAATCGATAAGGTGCTGGCGCAGGGAGCCCGTGGCACTCGTCCGTGAACGGTATCGGCAATGCCCCGGCGCCTGACCGGCCGGATCGGCTGATCGGTCATTGTATGTGGATTTCGTCGCCGGCATCAACGCCGCGGGCCGCTTGCGCCCGTGGCGGCGATTCCATAACCTCGTGGTTTGCGTCCGCGCCGCCCGTCCGGCGTCGGCCCGATTCCCGCGGTGCCCGTGCCCGGCACCGCCATGACAAGAAAAAGTGCTGACACATGGACCGCCAGTTCACCCTGAAAGACCTCGTCCTGTTCGCCACCCTGGGCCTGCTCATCGTGCTGCTGCTCGTGGCCATGTACATGGTGGACCGGCAGTGGCTCAAACTCGCCGCGATGGAGCACAGCCTGCAGGAGCAGGCCCAGGACATGCGGGCCCTGCGCAATCAGCTGGGCGAGCTGGAGCGTGGGGTGCGCAGCGGCGAGGTGGTCGCCGGCGTGAGGGGCGAGACAACGGCAGCGCAGCAGGGCGATGCCTTCGATCGCGCCCATGCGGCCTCCCGGCAGCCCGACTATGCCGAGGGCGACTGGGTGGTGACGGCCTTCGGTACCGGCCTGCAGACCATCACCCCGCTGGTCTCTTCCGATGCCTATGCCTCCCAGGTGCAGTCCCACGTCCTGGAATCCCTGCTCACCCGCGACCCGGAGACCCTGGAATGGGTGGGGCTGCTCGCCAGGAGCTGGCAGGTCAGCGACGACGGCCTGGAATTCACCTTCCAGATGCACCCCGAGGCCCGCTTCTCGGACGGCGAGCCGCTGACTGCGAACGACGTCGCCTTCACCTTCGCCTTCATCATGAATCCGAGGATCGCCGCCCCGCGCGAGCGCGCCTACTACAGCAAGATCGAGTCGGTCACGGCCACCGGCACGCACGAGGTGGTGTTCCGCTTCCGCGAGCCCTATTTCAACGCCCTGTCACTGGCCGGCGGACTGGCCGTGCTGCCGCAGCACTTCTATGCCCCCTATCTGGAAACGCCCGAGGCCTTCAATCAGTCCAAGGGGCTGCTGCTGGGATCCGGCCCCTATCGCCTGGGTGACGCCCGTGGCTGGACGCCCGACCAGGGGCTGGTGGAGCTCGAGCGTAACCCGCGCTACTGGGGGCGCGTGCAGCCACCCTACGAGCGGGTGATCTGGCGCATCATCGAAAACGACAGCGCGCGGCTCACGACCTTCCGCAACGGGGACATCGACACCTATTCGGCCCGTCCGCTGGAATACCGCCGCCTGCTCGACGATGCGGCACTCAGTGCACGCGCACGGCACTTCGAATACATGAGCCCCGTCTCGGGCTACTCCTACATCGCCTGGAACCAGGGCAGTGCCGAGCGGCCCTCGCCCTTCGCCGACCGGCGTGTGCGCGAGGCCATGACCTGGCTCACCGACCGCCAGCGCATCATCGACGAGGTGTTCCTGGGCTATGCCGAGGTGGCGGTGAGCCCCTTCAATCCGCGCAGCCGCCAGCATGACCCGGCGCTCAAACCCCGCGGCTTCAGCATCGAGAAGGCGCGCGCCCTCCTGCGCGAGGCAGGCTACGACGACCGTGACGGCGACGGCGTGATCGAGGATGCCGCGGGCCACCCCTTCCGCTTCGAGCTCACCTTCTTCCAGGACAGCGAGGACACCAAGCGCATGGTGTTGCTGCTCAGGGACATCTACGCGCGCGCCGGGGTGCTGCTCGAACCGAAGCCCACCGAGTGGTCGGTGATGATCGAGGCGATCCAGAAGCGCGACTTCGACGCCATCACCCTGGGCTGGACCAGCGGGCTGGAGACCGACATCTACCAGATCTTCCACAGCAGCCAGATCGAGGGGCAGGCCGACAACTACGTCGGCTACCGCAACCCCGAGCTCGACCGGCTGATCGACCAGGCCCGAGCCACCGTGGACGAGGACACCCGCATGCCCCTGTGGCAGGCCGCCGAACGCATCCTCCACGAGGATCAGCCCTACACCTTCCTGATGCGGCGCCAGCAGCTGCTGTTCGTCGACCGGCGTTTCCGCAACCTGGAGATCACGCGCATGGGGCTCAATTTCCAGATGCTGCCGGTCGAGACCTACGTGCCCGCCCCGGAGCAGAAGTACCCGCGCTAGGCCGAGCCCGTGTCCACCTATATCCTGCGCCGCCTGCTCCTGATGATCCCGACCCTGTTCGGGATCACCCTCGTGGTGTTCGTGGTCATGGCCGCCTCGCCGGGCGGCATCAGTGCCCAGACCCTGATCGAGGGGCAGGGCCTGGAACCCGAGGCGCGCAAGGCGCTGGAGGACTACTACAACCGCCTCTACGGCCTGGACGACCCGGCGCCGCTGCAGTATCTGCGCTGGCTCAACAACGTCTCGCCCGTGGGCTTCGAGTTCGACGCCGAAGGGCAGGTCGCCGGCTTCGGCCTCAAGGGCAGCGATCTCGGGACGAGCTTTCGCTACGGCCGGCCGGTCACCGACCTGCTGGGTGAACGCATCCCCATCACCCTGCTGCTCAACGCCCTCACGGTACCGCTCATCTACGTGATCGCCATCGCCGTCGGGGTGCGTGCCGCCACCCAGCGGGGCAAGGCCTTCGATGTGGGCTCCAGCGTGACCCTGCTGACGCTCTGGTCCATCCCCAGCATGCTGGCCGGGGTGCTGATGATCGGCTTCTTCGCCAGTGACCAGCACTGGCACTGGTTCCCCACGGCAGGGCTCAACCGGCGCGAGGCCCTGGACATGCCCTTCCTGCCCCACTGGGGTTCGCTGGCTGACGTGCTGCTGCTGTTTGTCTGCGCCGCGGTCGGCACCGCCGTCTTCCTGGCCGCCGCCCTGCGCCTGCCCGCCCGCTACCGGGCGCTGCTGATGGGGGTGGTGGGGCTTGCTGCCGGGGTGGCCATGGCCCGGGCGCATGCCGGCGCCCCGGATGGCCTCTATCTCCTCCTGCCGCTGCTGCTCGGCGTCCTGGCCGCGGCGGTGGGTCATATGCAGTACGCCGGCATGCGCGTGGTGGCGATGGGCAGCATCGGTCTGCTGCTCGGTGTCGGCCTGGCGGTCAGGCTCGGCAGCGGTGATTTCGTGCCGGGCTTTCTGCTCGACCGCCTGTGGCACCTGGCCTTGCCGGTGGTTTGCCTGGCCTACGGCAGCTTCGCCTTCCTCGCCAAGCTCACCCGTACCGCCGTGCTGGAGAACCTGCTGGCCGATTACGCGCGCACCGCGCGGGCCAAGGGGGTACCCGAATCGCAGGTGCTGTGGCGGCACGTGTTCCGCAACAGCCTGCTGCCGCTGATCACCGTATTCGCAAGCCTGTTGCCGGGGCTGCTGGCCGGCTCGGTCATCGTGGAGCAGATCTTCAGCATCGATGGCATGGGCAAGCTGGCCGTCGAGGCGGTCAAGACCCGCGACCGCGAGCTGGTGCTCTCCATCACGCTCATCAGCGGCCTGCTGACCCTGCTGGGCTATCTGATCGCCGATCTGCTGTACGCGGTGGCCGACCCACGGGTGAGTTATGACTGACGTGGCCCGCATGCGCCAGCGCAGCTACTCGGCCCGCATCGCAGGCGAGGTACTGGGGGCCTGGGGGGCGCGCATCGGCCTGGCCTGGATCCTGCTGCTGGCCGTGGTGGCGGTGTTCGCGCCGTTTCTCGCCAGCAGCCATCCCTGGTTGCTGAGCCGTGAGGGCAGCATCCAGAGCCCGGTGCTCGCCCATCTCACCGCCGGTGACCTGATGCTGCTGGCCGCCTTCCTCGCCGGGCTGATCCTGTGGCGGCTGCGCCTGGCGCTCTATCGCAAGGGGCTCATCCTGCTCGGTGCCGTGCTGCTTGCCGGGCTGGCGGGCGGTGCCTGGCTCAAGCCCCCGCAGATCGTCATCTACGAACAGTACCGCGAGGCCGAGCGCGCGGGATCCTACGACTGGGTGTTGCACGCGCCCATCCCGTATTCGCCCAAGGACTATCTGCGCGACGTGGGGCAGACCGGCCTGCAGGGACCGCTGGCCGATGCGCAGCATCGCCACTGGATGGGCACGGAGGAGAACGGGGCCGACGTGCTCAGCCGCATGATCCATGCCTCGCGCATCGCGCTCGGCATCGGTTTCGTCGCCACCGGCATTGCCATGGTGCTGGGCGTGATCATCGGCGGGCTGATGGGGTATTTCTCGGGTATCGTCGACATCATCGGCATGCGCCTGGTGGAGATCTTCGAGGCCATACCTCAGCTCTTTCTGCTGCTCACCTTCGTCGCCTTCTTCGGCCGCAGCCTGTACATCATGATGGTGATCATCGGGCTCACGGCCTGGCCGGGCTATGCGCGCTACGTGCGCGCCGAGTATCTCAAGCTGCGCCGCCAGGACTATGTGCAGGCGGCGGTCGCCGCGGGCATCCCGCTCACCTCGGTGCTGTTTCGCCACATCCTGCCCAATGGCGTGGCCCCCATCCTGGTGGCGGCCAGCTTCGGCGTCGCCTCGGCCATCCTCGCCGAGGCGGTGCTGAGCTTCCTCGGCCTGGGCCTGGTAGACGATCCCTCCTGGGGGCAGATGCTCAGCCAGGCCGTGAAGTCCTCCACCTTCAACTGGTGGATGGCGCTGTTCCCGGGCGGGGCGATCTTCCTCACCGTGCTGGCCTACAACCTGATCGGCGAGTCGATGCGCGATGCCATCGATCCCTATCTGAAGAAGTCGAGGTGACGCGGTGCTGCTGGAGGTGAAGGGGCTCAGGACCTGGCTGAAACGCGCCGACGGTCTCGTCAGGGCGGTGGATGACGTGAGCTTTAGCATCGCCCCGGGCGAGACCTACTGCCTGGTGGGCGAGTCGGGCAGTGGCAAGTCGGTGACGGCGCTCTCCATCATCCAGCTGCTGCCGCAGGACATCGCCTCGCACCCGGGCGGCGAGATCTGGTTCGACTACCGCCACGATGACGGCCGGCGCGAGCGCATCGACCTGCTCAGGTCGGGCACGGGCGTGCGCCGGATCCGCGGCGGTCGCATCGGCATGATCTTCCAGGAGCCGATGACCTCGCTCAATCCGGTCTTCACGGTGGGCGAGCAGCTGATCGAGGCCCTGCGTGTGCATTACCCGGGTATTGGCGCCGCCGAGGCCCGGGCGCGCGCCATCGACGCCCTGGCACAGGTGCAGATCCCGGACCCCGCCAGCCGCATCGACGACTATCCCCACCAGCTCTCGGGTGGCCAGCGCCAGCGTGTGATGATCGCCATGGCCATGGCCTGCGAACCGGATCTGCTGATCGCCGACGAACCCACCACGGCGCTGGACGTCACCGTGCAGCGGGAGATCCTGCGCCTGATGCGCGATCTGCAGGCACGGCGCGGCACCAGCATCCTGTTCATCACCCACGACTTCGGGGTGGTCTCGGAGATGGCCGACCGGGTGGGCGTGATGCGCCATGGCAAGCTGGTGGAGGAGGGGGCGGTGGACGAGCTGCTGCGCCACCCGGCCCATCCCTACACGCGTCAGCTGCTGGCGGCCCTGCCGGAGAATCTCGAACGCAGGCCGCGTACCGCGGTCCTGCCCCTGGGGACACCGCAGGTCCCGGGGCCACTGCTCTCGATCCAGGACCTGAAGGTGCACTTTCCGGTGCGCAAGGGTCTGTTCCGCCGCGTGGTGGATCACGTGCCTGCGGTGGACGGGGTGAGTCTCGATGTCCATCCCGGGCAGATCGTCGCCCTAGTGGGCGAATCGGGCTGTGGCAAGACGACCCTCGGGCGGGCGGTGTTGCGCCTGGAGGAGCCCACTGGCGGTTCGGTGCGCTTCGACGGGCAGGCCGTCACGGGACTCTCGCGCAAGGCGTTGCGACCGTACCGCCGCGCCATGCAGATCATCTTCCAGGACCCAATGTCCTCGCTCAATCCCCGCCTCAATATCGCCACGACCCTCACCGAGCCCATGAAGGTGCATGGCATCGGCGCCGACCAGGACGAGCGTATCGCCCGGGCCGAGACGGTACTGCGCCGCGTGCAGCTGGAGCCGGACTCGCTGTGGCGCTATCCCCACGAGTTCTCCGGCGGGCAGCGTCAGCGCATCGGCATCGCCCGCGCCCTGGTCTTGGAACCGCGCTTCATCGTCTGCGACGAGGTGACCAGTGCGCTGGACGTCTCGGTACAGGCCGAGATACTGGAGATTCTGCTCGGGCTGCGCGCCGAGCAGGGGCTGAGCATGCTCTTCATCACCCACGACATCGGCGTGGTGGAATTCCTGAGCGACATCACGGCCGTGATGAAGGACGGCCTGATCGTGGAAATGGGGGAGACGGCGCAGGTCTGCGGGCGCCCCGCGCATGCCTACACGCAGAAGCTGCTGGCGGCCGTGCCGCGGCTGCGCGACCGGCTGGCTGGCTGACGGGGGACCCACAACGCAGAAGGCGCCCCGGGGGCGCCTTCTGCATGACCGGGCTGCGGGCCGGTTACTGCTCGATGAAGAATTCCATCTTCACGCCCGCCACCTCGATGATGTCGTGGTCCTTGAGCGGATGGGCCTGCGAGCCGACGTCCTCGCCGTTGACCATGGGCCGGCGGTTGTCGGTGCCGCCCTCGACATGGATCAGGAAGAAGCCCTGCGGGCGGCGCGTGATGGCGGCGACCTGCACACCGGGCTTGCCCAGGGTGGTCAGCGCCTTGGTCAGCGCCAGCTCCTTGCCGGTGTTGGCGCCGCTGAGGATCTGCAGCTTGGCATTGTGCTCCGGCGGGGTCTCGCGCACGGCGCGCGTGGCCTCCTCGTGTTCGGCCTTGAGCATGCCGACCGACTCGGCGGAGAGCTGCTGTTCACCCGGGTTGCTCGGCATGCCGGCGGCATCCGGGCGGATGATCATGGTGCGTTCGAAATCCTCGTTGCCGCCCTTGCGCGCCGACAGCTCGTTGACGTACTTGAGCTGGTGCTTGCCGATGGCGATCACGTCGCCGTCGCTCAGGGCATGCTTCTTGATGGACTTGGAATTGACGTAGGTCCCGTTGGTGCTGTTCAGGTCCTCGAGAAAGGAATCATTGAGGATGGTGATGATCTGCGCATGGTGCCCACTGACCGCCAGATTGTCGATCTGGATGTCATTGTCGGGTTTGCGGCCGATGGTGATGCATTCCTTGTTGAGAGGATGCTCGCCGATGACCTTGTCACCCATTGTCAGAACAAGTTTCGCCATGATCGTTTGATTATTTTGTGGTTCGGGGGCCGGTTACGAGAACCAGTTGGTGACCTTGTCTACCCAGCCGCGCTGTGCAGGGAAGGGTTTGATCGGCCGCGCCAGGATGACAGAGACGTTGTCCTTGCCGCCGTTCTTGTTGGCCAGCTCGATGAGCCGGTCTGCAACCTCCTCAAGGTTATCACCAAAAGTCTTGATCGTTAAGTAAATTTCCTCGTCGTCGACCATGTCGTTGAGGCCGTCGGAGCAGAGTACGTAGATGTCGCCCGGCAGGGCCATCTCCTCCTTCACGTCTACCGCCACGGTCGGTTCGACACCCAGTGCGCGCGTCACCAGGTTCTTGTTCAGCGACTGGCGCGCCTCCTCGTCGGTGTAGAAGCCGCGGTCGACCAGTTCCTGCAACAGGGTGTGATCCACCGTCACCTGACCGAGCCTGCTGTCACGATAACGATAGACGCGCGAGTCACCGACATGTGCGACGGAGACCCGATTATCGTAAAAAATCACCAGCGCCACCGTGGTGCCCATGCCCTGGTACTGGGGCTGGCTCTGTGAGGTCTGGTGGATGGTCCGGTTGGCCTTGATGATGGCGTCGCGGGCGGCGATGCTCTCGCGGGTATATCCGGTCTGCTCGTCCATCTCGCCCGGCGTCAGCCCGGGGACGGACTTGTGCAGCTCGTCGAGGATGGTGTTGACGGCGATGGCGCTGGCCACCTCGCCGCCCTTGTAGCCGCCCATGCCGTCGGCCAGCACCACGGTGCCGATCTCGATGTCCTCGCCGATGCTGTCTTCATTGTGCGAACGAACCCGTCCCGTGTCCGTACGGCCGACGATTTCGAGCTTGCCTTTCAGGTTCATCCCGCCCTGGCTCCGTTTTTTGTTTTCAGTGTAACGTTTTTAGACAGTTGCGAATATCCTGCGCCATCTCGGCGCCGGTCGCGTAGCGCCGGTCGCGGTCCTTCTGCAGGGCGCGGTCGATGATGGGCGGAATGCAGTCCGGCACGTCCGGCCGCAGCACGCGCACCGAGGGGTGGGCCTCGTTGGCGATCTTGTACATGAGGTTGGCCATGGAGTCGGCGATGAACGGCAGCCGGCCGGTGATGAGCTGGAAGCACATCACGCCCAGGGAGAAGAGGTCGGAACGTCCGTCCACGCGCTTGCCCGAGAGCTGTTCGGGCGACATGTAGGAGGGGGTGCCGAGCACCATCCCGCTACGGGTGCGGCTGGCGCCGGCCACGCGGGCGATGCCGAAGTCGGTGATCTTGATCTCGCCGGTCTCCGGCCGGTACATGATGTTGGCGGGCTTGATGTCGCGGTGGATGACGTCGTTGGCGTGGGCGTAGGCCAGGGTGTCCGCGCAGCGCGCGATCAGGTCGAGCACGGTGGCCACCGGCAGCAGGTTGTTGCTGCGGGTGTAGGGGCCGAGGTTCTCGCCCTCCAGGTATTCCATGGCGATATAGGCAAGCTGGTGGGCCTCGCCGGCATCGTAGATGGTGACGATGTTCGGGTGATTGAGGCGGCCGGCGGTCTCGGCCTCGCGGAAGAAGCGGGCCTTCACGTCCTCGACCTCCTTGCTGTCGAAGTCCTGGCTGAGATCCAGGGTCTTGATGGCCACGGTGCGGCTGATCTTCGGGTCCTGGCCGAGGTAGACCGTGCCCATGGCGCCCTTGCCGATCTCCTTCAGCACCTCATAGCGCCCGAGCATGGGGCGGTCCTCGCCCTCGTTGATCAGGAAGCGGCCGCTCTTGCTGAGCCTGGGACTCGGCGCCCCCTCTCCCTGCATGGCCTTGGCGTGGATCATGCGCTGCTGCAGGTCGCGGTAGTCCGAGTCGTAGCCCGTCATGTACTCGTAGACGCTGCGGGCGCGGTCGAACTGGCCGCGCCGTTCGAAATCCACGCCCAGGTTATAGAGCACCTCCATCAGGCCGTCGTCCAGCGGCACCTCGCGCAAGCGGGCGAAGGCCTCGTCGAGCTTGCCCTTGCCCTGCAGGGCAAGGCCGTCGAGGCGCGAGCGCTCGGCCTGCTGTTCGCGCCGGGTGGTATCGCGATGGGCCAGCAAGACACGCTTGATCTCGATGGACAGGTGTCCGAGCAGCAGCAGCACCACGGCCAGCGAGAAGGGAATCCAGAGCGATAAACCGGCCAGCAGCCAGGTCTGTGCGCCCAGCAGGACAAACATCAGGCCGAGCGTCAGCAGGGTGGCCATGGCCGCGCGCAGGCGGGGCAGCAGCAGGATCAGGTAGGCGCCGATCAGGGCATAGGCGGCCAGGGCGACCCAGTAGCCCCAGGCCGGGCGGACGTTGAAGTCCCGCTGTACCAGGTTGGAGACGAGGTGGGCGGTGCGCGTGACCAGGGGCATCTCCGGATCGGCGGCGGTGGGCGCGGGCTGGGCGAGGCGAGGCGCGGTGGCACCGATCAGCACGGTGCGATCGCGGAAGCGCTCGGCGGGTACGCGGCCGCCGAGGACGTCGGCGAAGCTGTGGGTCTCGATGGCCCGTTCGCCCCGATAGGCCGGATGGATGGCCAGGTCCGGGCCGGTGCGATAGAGATCCGACCCCACACGCAGGCCGCGTCCCGGTTCCACCGTGACGTCGGCCGGGCCCAGACCGAGTTCGCGCAGGGCCAGCAGCAGGGCCAGCGACGGGTAGTAATGCTCCCCCCAGGCCACGGCCAGGGGGTCCTGCTGGATCTCCTCGATACGCCAGGGGGTGCCCGAGACATGACCGATACCGACAGCGGCGTTGCCCAGCCGGTCGAAGGGCAGGGCCGCCTCACGCAGGGAGGGGGCGGGCGGCCCGCCGAGCGGGGGGGGCGGTTCGGCCGGGCCCGCGGCCAGTGCCATGCGGGTAATGCTGTCCGGTAGCGGGCCGCGGTTGCTGTCGGCACCGCCACTCTTGCGAAACTCCATGGCCAGGAGGACGTTGCCCAGGCGCTCGATGCGGGCGGCGAGCCGGGCGTCGGCATCGAGGTAGTGGCGCATCTGCCGCAGGTAGTCGAGCAGGGCGCCGGCATCGGCGGCGGCCGCCCCGCTCAGGCTGGATTCGGCGAGGAAGCGGCGCAGGTCCACGAGCTCCTCCGGGTCCTGTGTACCCAGTCGGGATTCCAGCGCCTCGATGTGCGCGCCGAGTTCCACCATCTCCTGCGACAGGCCGGGCAGGGAAGAGCGGTCGATGAAGGCGAGCAGGTCGACGACGATGTCTGCCCCCGGATCGGCCTGGGGGCGCAGGAACAGAGGGACAAAGGCGATGCTGCGGGGTGGAGCGGTTTCCAGGGTGCGCAGCAGCTCGTTGTAGCGGCTGCGTGGCCAGGGCCAGGGACCGAGGGCGTCGAGGCTGGGTTCGTCGATGGCGATGATGGCGACACGATCGCTGGGGGGGGCGCTGGACAGCCGCACGCCCCAGTCGTAGGTGGCCTGGTCCAGGGGGGCGAAAAACCCGTACTGCGCGAGCGCGAGGATCGCCACCGTCATGA
>JAJLKJ010000066.1:0-28171 GCA_033839185.1 Gammaproteobacteria bacterium | reverse complement strand
CGTCGAGACCAGCAGGGTCATCGACAGCAGCATGAAGGTATTGCGAATGACCTTGTTGATCGCCAGGGCCTGCTGACGGGCCTCGGCATTGGCACTGTAGGCGACGTTGCGGGATTCCATGGGGGTAAGTCCTCGTTGTTGGTGGTTCTGGTTTATCGACCAAGCTACCTTGGCAAGGTTCCGAAGTCCAGACGGGGCGCCATTCACTGGCCACTACCGGGGTTTTTCGCTATGCTTCCGCGCTCCGGAGAGGTGGCTGAGTGGTCGAAAGCGGCGGTCTTGAAAACCGTTGAGGCGCAAGCCTCCGTGGGTTCGAATCCCACCCTCTCCGCCATATGCCTGCTTCCCCGTCATGGCAGCCCCAGCGCCGTTCTTCTCGGGCGTCCGCGCCTCTGCAAGGCAAATCCCCATCTCAAAGGCAGAGCCGCATGCAGGATGAACATTATCCTGTCCCCGACAATGCCTATGGCTCCGAGCCAGACGTCTTCCTGGTGGAGCAGGCCGGCTGCTGCCGAAGGTTCGATACTGTGCCTCGCCGAGGGCGAGGGACGCAATGCCGTGTGGCTGGCGCAACAGGGCCATGCAGTTACCGGGCAACTGGTGGCGCGCAAGCCGGGGCGTGATCCCGGTGCGGGCGCGACGAGCCGGGTTTACTGATTGCGCCGCCTCATGCGCCGGATCAGAAACCGCCCGGGATGGATCGCCTCGATGAGCTCGCGCTCCAGCGGCAGGGGCTCGCCCAGGATCTGCGCGGCGATCACCTCGGCGGCCAGCGGGGCGCCGATCAGCCCCCGGGAGCTGTGCCCGGCGGAGACGTACAGCCCCTCGAGATAGGTCGCCGATGGATAGCGGTCCGGCTTGCGCCCCTTCCACAGGTCGCCGTAATCCTGTTGGAGACGCTCCGGGTTAGACACGGCGCCGGCCAGCGGCAGGCGGTCGGGGGTGGTGGAGCGCAGGGCGGCACGGCCGGGCAGGCTGTCGGCCTCGATATCCGGCCACCAGCCGGGAAACAGGCGCTGCAGCCTCTCCAGATTGTCCCGGTGATCCTCCGGGCGGACCGCCAGCGCGGTGTCGGCGCGGTCATAGGTCGCCCCCAGCACATGCCCTCCCGCGATCGCGGGCGTGAGATAGCCCTTGTAGCAGAGTACGCAGCGCAGCCTGTCCGTCCCGGCCGTGGCCGGCAGTTGCGTGACCTGGCCGCGCACGGCGACCAGGTCGGCGGCGATGTCAGGCAGCAGCGCCGGGGTGTCCGCGCCGCTGCAGATGGCCAGCGTCGGTCCCCGCGCGATCTCCACGCCCTCGGCATCCCGCACCGACCACTGCCCATCATCGCGCACGAGGTGCAGGGCCTCGCGCCGGCGTATCAGCCGCAGGCGGTCGTCGGGGCAGGTGGCGAGCAGGGACTGGCAGAAGCTGCGCGGATCGATCCAGCCGCCCTGCGAAAACCACAAGCCACCTTCGGGCATCTCGTGCCCGGCAAGCCCCGTGGCCTCGGCGGCATCCACCACGCGGGCGAAGGCGGCAGGCAGTGCGCGCCTGGCCACCTGGGCGTGGCTGCGGCGTACCGTCTCATGGAAACCGAGCTGCAACACGCCCGTGGCCTCCCAGCGCGGTCGATGGCCGGCGGCCGCCAGCCTGGCCAGCAGGTCCAGCGTGTAGCGGTAGGCCTCGGTGTAATAGCGGCTGGACACGCTCTGATCGGCGGTGAGCTTGGGCATGAGCAGGCCTGCCGGGTTGCCGGAGGCGGCCTGCGCGATCCCGTCCGCGCGCTCGATGAGAGTGACCTGCAGGCCGCGCTGCGTGAGTGCATGGGCGAGACTGCAGCCGGCGATGCCCGCCCCGATGATCACGGCATGCCCCGCATGGCCACCCGGGACGGGTGGTGGCGGGTCGAACCAGGGTGTCTGCGTCACGGGCCGCGGTGCCGTATCGATGCGCGCGG
Source organism: Gammaproteobacteria bacterium (assembly GCA_033839185.1). Taxonomy (GTDB): domain Bacteria; phylum Pseudomonadota; class Gammaproteobacteria; order SpSt-1174; family SpSt-1174; genus SpSt-1174. The sequence goes on along the minus strand of JAJLKJ010000066.1, from coordinate 26,229 downwards.
AGATCATTTCGCGTTTCCGGCCGAACCCCGGGCGTTTACTCACCGCGAAACCCGCGGCCTCGAGCGACCGACGCACGGCGCCGGCCGCGGTAAAGGTGGCGAGCGTGGCCCCCGGGGTGCTGTGTGCGGCAAGTTGTGCAAAAAGGGCTGGCGTCCACATGGATGCATTGCGCGCCGGGGCGAAGCCATCGAGGTACCAGGCGTCCACGCGACCATCCAGGCGGGCATAGGCCTCGGCGGCATCGCCGAACAGCAGCGTCAGGCGCACGCGCCCGCCCTCCAGCAGCAGGCGGTGAAAGCCCGGCAACTGCGGCGGATAGTGCTCGAGCAGCTCGGCGGCGAGGCTGGCGAGCTCAGGGAAGCGCGTGAGCGCCTGCGCCAGCTGTTCGGTAGAGAGCGGGCAGGCCTCGGCGGACAGATAGTCGAGACTGGCCTCCTGCGGCGCCTGTTCACGCCAGGCCTGCCAGGTGGCGAGAAAGTTGAGGCCGGTGCCAAACCCGGTCTCGCCGATGGCGAAGTGTTCGCGGTCTCGCCAGCGTGCGGGCAGGTCGTTGCCGGCAAGAAACACGTGACGCGCCTCGGCCAGCCCGTCCTGCGGGGAGTAATAGATGTCGGCGTGGGTCTCGGAATAGGGCACGCCGTCGTCGAAGCGCACGACGGGCGGGGCGATGTCCAGCGGGCGCGCCATGGCTGTCAGCTGCGGATGCCGTAACCCCTGTTCAGCAGGTGCAGGCTGAACCAGAACAGTGCCGCGATGAAGGCCAGCACGATCCCATACGAGACCATGACCGGGATGTCGCTGGTACCGAGTATGCCGTAGCGGAAGGCATTGATCATGTACAGGATGGGGTTGGCGAGCGAGGCGGTCTGCCAGAACTCCGGCAGCATCTTGATCGAGTAGAAGATGCCGCCCAGATAGGTGAGTGGCGTGAGCACGAAGGTGGGGATGATCGAGATGTCATCGAAGCTCTTCGCATACACTCCGTTGATGAAGCCCGCCAGGGCGAACAGCACGGCGGTGAGCACGACGATCGACAGCGTGATGCCGATGTGGTGCACGCTGATGTCGCTGAAGAACAGGGCGACGATCGTGACCATGGCGCCGACGATGAGGCCACGCGCCACGCCGCCGGTGATGAAACCGAGCAGGATCAGGTAGTTCGGGATGGGCGAGACCAGCAGCTCCTCGATGTTGTGCTGGAACTTGTGGCCATAGAAGGAAGAGACCACATTGGCATAGGAGTTGGTGATGATGGCCATCATGATCAGGCCGGGGACGATGTAGTCCATGTAGCTGTAGCCATCCATGTCGCCGATCTGCGAACCGATCAGGTTGCCGAAGATCACGAAATACAGTGCCGTGGTGATGACCGGCGGCAGTATCGTCTGCACCCAGATGCGCGAGAAGCGCAGCACTTCCTTGATGACGATGGTCTTGAACGCCGTGAATTGCTCGCTGAAGGTCATGGGTTCAGTCCTGGGTGATCTGGATCGCGTCGGCAACCGGCTTGTCGCGGCTGATGAGGTTGATGAACAGCTGCTCCAGGCGGTTGGTCTTGTTGCGCATGCTCAGGACCTCGATGCCGGATTTCGAGAGCTCGGTGAAAAGACGGTTGACGCTGGTCCCCTTGGTGACATCCACCTCCAGGGTATGGTCGTCGCGCAGACGCAGTTCGTATCCCGTGATGGCTGGTGCCGCCTCGATCTCGCCATCGATATCCAGCACGAAGGTCTCGCAGTTCAGGCGGTTGAGCAGGCGCTTCATGGTGGTGTTCTCGATCAGATGCCCGTGATCGATGATGCCGATGTGGCGGCACAGACTCTCGGCCTCCTCGAGATAGTGCGTGGTGAGGATGATGGTGGTGCCCTGGCGGTTGATGCGGGCGAGGAACTCCCACATGGAGCGGCGGATCTCGATGTCCACGCCGGCGGTGGGTTCGTCGAGGATCAGCAGCTTCGGTTCGTGCACCAGCGCCCGCGCGATCATCAGGCGGCGCTTCATGCCGCCGGAGAGGTTGCGGGCCATCTCCCGGCGCTTGTCCCACAGGCCGAGCTGTTTCAGCAGCTGTTCCGCGCGGCGATAGGCCTCCTTGCGCGGGATGCCGTAATAGCCGGCCTGGTTGACCACGATCTCCACCACCGGCTCGAAGACATTGAAGTTGAACTCCTGAGGCACCAGGCCGATCAGGCTCTTCACGGTCTCGCGCTCGCGGATGAGGTCGTGGCCGAAGATGCGCACCTCGCCATCGGTGATGTTCACCAGGGAGGTGATGATGCCAATGGTCGTCGACTTGCCGGCGCCGTTCGGCCCGAGCAGGGCGTAGAAGTCGCCCTGGGGGACTTCCAGGTCGATGCCCTGGACGGCGGTGAAGCCGTTGCCGTAGACCTTGGTCAGGCCCTTGATCGAGAGTGCGGGTGTCATGTCGTCCATCGAACCGGTGTGTGGGTGAAAAGGCAGCCGGGGTTCGCTTTCGAAGAGGCGGCATTCTACCATAGACCACCCCGGCCCCGCCGGACCGGCAGCCACCCGCTTTCCTCACTGGAGGTCTCATGCTCGACTGTTACGCCCTGGACGATGCCGCTGCGGCCATCCCGCTGATCCCCGTGAGCCGGCATACGCTCGACGCCTGGCTGGAGGCACAGCCGGAACGTGTGCGGCACTGGGTGGCGGACGCCGGTTTCACAGCCAAGGCCAACAGTCGGCTGCGCCTGCCGGCCGAGGACGGGCGCCTGGGTGCGGTACTGCTCGGGGTGCACGAAGACGGCGATGCCTGGGCCTTCGGCGGTGCGGCGGCCAAACTCCCGGCCGGCGACTACCGCATCACGGCGGACTGGGACGAAGACCGCCTGAAGTCTGCGGCCATCGCCTGGGGACTGGGCGCCTACCGCTACGAACGCTACAAGACATCCCAGCGTGAACAGCCGCGCCTGGTGCTGGAAAGTGATGACGCGCTGGCCGCCGCCGAGACGGTGGTGCGCGCCGTCTACCTGGTACGCGACCTCATCAATACCCCGGCGGCGGACATGATGCCCGCGGACCTGGCCTCTGCCGCCCACGACCTCGCGGCGGCCTTCGGTGGCGAGGTGCGCGAGATCGTCGGTGAGGACCTGCTGGCCGAGAACTACCCGGCCCTGCATGCGGTGGGCCGGGCCAGCGCCCACGCGCCGCGTCTCATCGACCTGCGCTGGGGGGAGGAGGGCCATCCGCCGCTCACCCTGGTGGGCAAGGGCGTGTGCTTCGACAGCGGCGGCCTGGACATCAAGCCCGCCGCCGGGATGCGCCAGATGAAGAAGGACATGGGCGGCGCGGCCCACGTGCTGGGCCTGGCGCGGCTCATCATGGCGCGCGGCCTGCCGGTGCGGCTGCGCGTGCTCATCGGTGCGGCGGAGAATGCCATCGCCGGCAATGCCTTCCGTCCCGGCGACGTGCTGCGCACGCGCAAGGGGCTCACCGTCGAAGTAGACAACACCGATGCCGAGGGCAGGCTGGCCATCTGTGAGGCCCTGGCCGAGAGTGCCGTCGACGAACCCGCGCTGCTGATCGACTTCGCCACGCTAACCGGCGCCGCGCGCGTCGCCCTGGGGACCGAGGTGCCGGCCTTCTTCACCAACTCGGACGAGGTCGCCACCGGCCTGATGCAGGCCAGCCTGGCCGAGGACGATCCCATCTGGCGTCTGCCGCTGCACCATCCCTACCGCTCGGAACTCGACAGCGACATCGCCGACCTCGTCAATTCCGCCGCCGGCGGCTTTGGCGGCGCCATCACCGCCGCGCTGTTCCTCGAGCGTTTCATCCCGAAACACACCGACTGGGTGCACTTCGACGTGATGGCCTGGAACAACCGCGCCCGTCCCGGGCGCCCGAAAGGCGGCGAGGCGATGGGGCTGTATGCGGCCTATCGGTATCTTGAAGAACGGTTCGGGCTCAAAGGATAGGCATTGCACTGTTCAGCTAACCACTGGCGGTTGAACGTTGTATTTCAGAGTAGACATCACATGTTATCTGTTCCGCATATCGTCCTATGACTTCGCCCAACCGCAGCTTCTGTGTCGCCCCCATGATGGACTGGACCGACCGGCATGATCGCTATTTTCTGCGCCTGATCAGCCGGCATGCGGTGCTGTATACGGAGATGGTCACCACGGGGGCGCTGCTGCATGGCGACACGCATCACCTGCTGCGCTTCGACCCGCTGGAGCACCCGGTGGCGCTGCAGATCGGCGGCAGCGAACCGGCGGAGATGGCGGCGGCGGCACGGCTGGGCGAGGAGGCCGGCTACGACGAGATCAACATCAACGTCGGCTGTCCGAGCGAGCGGGTGCAGCGCGGGGCCTTCGGCGCCTGTCTGATGGCCGAGCCGGCGCTGGTGGGCGACTGCGTGGCGGCGATGCGCGCTGTGGTGGATGTGCCGGTGACGGTGAAGACCCGCATCGGCATCGACGAGCAGGATTCCTACGAGGCGCTGGCCAGCTTCATCGGGACGCTGCGTGATGCCGGCTGTCAGACCTTCATCGTGCATGCGCGCAAGGCCTGGCTGAAGGGGCTCAGCCCGAAGGAGAATCGCGAGGTGCCGCCGCTGGACTATCCGCGGGTCTATCGTCTCAAGCAGGCATTCCCGGATCTCGAGATCATCATCAACGGTGGTATCGCCACGCTGGATGCGTGTGAAGATCATCTGCAGCATGTCGATGGCGTGATGCTGGGCCGGGAGGCCTACCACAACCCCTATCTGCTGGCAGAGGTCGACCGGCGCCTGTATGGCGACGAGCACCCCATCCCGTCGCGGCACGAGGTGCTGGAGGCCTTCTACCCCCATGTGGCACGGGAGCTTGCCGCCGGGGTGCACCTGGGGCACATGACGCGCCACATCCTCGGCCTGTTCCAGGGGCTGCCCGGTGCGCGCAAGTGGCGCCGGCACCTGAGCGAGAACGCGCACCGCGCGGGCGCGGACCTGGAGGTCGTTCGTCAGGCCGCGGCGCTGGTGCCGCGGCTCGACGAGGCGGCCTGAGCGCGGCCAGCAAACCAACACAAAGGAGACATGCCATGTCCGAAACCGTCGTCGTCACCGGGGCCAACCGTGGCATCGGGCTGCAATTCGTGCGTCATTATGCGCAGGCCGGTGCGACCGTCTACGCCTGTTGTCGTTCGCCGGAAAAGGCCGGCGACCTCGCGGCCCTGGCTGCCGCATCCGGCGGACGCGTGCAGATCCAGCCGCTGGACGTGGTGAATCCGGCACACATCGCCAATCTGCGGGCCGTGCTGGGCAATCGCCCGGTGGACATCCTCATCAACAATGCCGGTACCTACGGCCAGGACGACGCGCACTTCGGCCACACCGACGAGGAGGCCTGGCTGCGGGCCTTTCGCATCAATACCATTGCGCCGGTGAAGCTCGCGGAGGCCCTGGTGGACAACGTGGCGGCGAGCAGCCGGCGGGTGATCGCCTGTCTCTCGAGCAAGATGGGCAGCATCGACGACAACGGCTCGGGCGGCAGCTACGTGTACCGCAGCTCCAAGGTGGCGCTCAACATGTGCGTGAAGAGCATGGCCATCGATCTGGCGCCGCGGGGCATCACGGTGGTTGCCTTCCATCCGGGCTGGGTGCTCACCGAGATGGGTGGGCCGAATGCAGAGATCGACACGCAAACCAGCGTGGCCGGCATGACGGGAATCATCGGCCGGCTGTCGTCGGACGACAGCGGGAAGTTCCTGGAATACGACGGGCGGGAGATCCCCTGGTAGGGATCAGGCGCTGTCTTCCAGCATGGCGGCGAGATCGCGATGCAGCAGCTCCGGATCGCCAAGATTGAGCTCCACGATGCGGCGCAGGTGCTGCATGCTTTCCAGATCGATGACGTCGCAGTGCAGACCCAGGCACGCGCCCTTGATATTGGCGACGCTCACGTCCATCCGAACCGAGATCTCGGGGGAGAGGGGGAAGCTCAGGTGTCCCTGCTCGCCGATGGTCGCGCCGTGATCCGATGTGTCGATCTCGATCATCACCCCCTTGAGCGACACGTCGTGGATACGGCCGCTGAGGCTGCGTCCGCCCATCTCGAGGCTGGCGTCGTCCTCGAAGGCGACACGATGGAAATGGCGGCGGGCGGCCGGATCGCTGTCGGTCATGGCGGATCTCCTGGAGGCTCGATTCAGCCTAGATGAAGAGCGAGGGCAGATCAACGCCAGATCGACGGAAATCCGCGCCCGGGCTTTTCCGTATGCATGGGCCGGGATACCATGCCTCCAGACCACACAATAATGAAAACAGGACAACGGGCAGGTGACGCAATTACTGGCCATCGCGGCGGGCGGCGCACTGGGGGCGCTGATGCGCTTCTGGGTGTCGACCGGTGTCTATGCCCTGCTGGGGCGCGGATTTCCCTGGGGGACCCTGGTCGTGAACGTGGGCGGCTCGCTCCTGATGGGCCTGCTCTCGGCCCTGCTCATCGAGCGTCTGGCCGCCTCGCCGGAATGGCGTGCGGGCCTGCTCATCGGCTTTCTGGGGGCCTTTACCACCTTTTCCACCTTTTCCATGGAGACGCTCAACCTCATCGAGCAGGGCGCGCCGCTGCGCGCCGGGCTCAACATGCTGCTGAGCGTCTTCCTCTGCGTGGGGGCCGCCTGGGCCGGCCTGATACTGGGACGACAGCTATGACACAAGCGACCAGCGTGACCGTGGCGCGCATCTATGTCACGGAAGGCAAGGGGCTGCACCGGCGGATCTTCGAACGGCTGCATGACGTGGAGAAGGTGCGCGGGGTGACCCTGTTTCGCGGGATCTCGGGCTTCGGTGCCAGCGGCCGGGTGCACTCGGGCGATCTGCTCGACATGTCGCTGGACCTGCCGGTGGTGATCGAGTTCTTCGATACCCCGGAGCGGGTGGCGGGCATCGTCGAGCGCCTGGCGGATCTTGTGGCGCCGGGCCATGTGGTAACATTCGCCGCCGAACTTCACTGACCTGACGACTACCCATGCTCGACCCCAAACGCCTGCGCAACGAACTCGACGAGGTCGCCGCCGCCCTGGCGCGCCGCCAATTCACCCTGGACAAGGCCGCCTTCGAGGCCCTGGAGCAGCGCCGCAAGGACCTGCAGGTCCGTACCCAGGAACTGCAGGCCGAACGCAATGCGCGTTCCAAGGCCATCGGCCAGGCCAAGGCGCGGGGCGAGGACATCGAGCCGCTGAAGGCGGCGGTGGCCGATCTGGGCGACCAGCTGGCCGAGGTCTCGGCCGGGCTCGAGGCCATACAGGCCGAGCTCGACGAGATCATCATGGGCATCCCCAACATCCCGGACGCCTCGGTGCCCGATGGCGCCTCGGAGGACGACAACGTCGAGATCCGCCGCTGGGGCGAGCCGCCGGCCTTCGACTTCGAGCCGAAGGATCACGTCGACCTGGGCGCACCCAACGACTGGATGGACTTCGAGGCGGCCGCGAAGCTCACCGGCTCGCGCTTCGTCGTGATGCGCGGGCCCATGGCGCGGCTGCACCGCGCCCTGATCCAGTTCATGCTCGACACCCACACGGCCGAGCACGGCTACCAGGAGGTGTATGTCCCCTACCTGGTCAACGCCGACAGCCTGCGTGGCACCGGTCAGCTGCCCAAGTTCGAGGCCGACCTGTTCAAGGTGGGTGACGAGGAAAAGCCCTATTACCTCATCCCCACGGCGGAGGTGCCGGTCACCAATCTCATGGCGGACCGCATCGTCGAGGCCGATGCGCTGCCCATCCGCATGACCGCCCACACCCCCTGTTTCCGTTCCGAGGCCGGCGCCTACGGCAAGGACACCCGCGGCCTGATCCGCCAGCACCAGTTCGAGAAGGTGGAGCTGGTGCAGCTGGTGCGGCCGGAGGATTCCTGGGCGGCGCTGGAGGCGCTCACCGGTCATGCCGAGGCCATCTTGCAGAAGCTGGGGCTGCCCTACCGCGCCGTGACCCTGTGCACGGGCGATCTCGGCTTTTCCGCGGCCAAGACCTACGACCTGGAGGTCTGGCTGCCGGGGCAGGGCAAGTACCGCGAGATCTCGTCCTGCTCGAATTTCCTCGATTTCCAGGCGCGACGCATGAAGGCGCGCTGGCGCAACCCCGAGACCGGCAAGCCCGAACTCCTGCATACGCTGAACGGCTCCGGCCTGGCCGTGGGGCGCACCCTGGTGGCCATACTCGAGAACTACCAGCAGGCGGACGGGCAGGTACGCATTCCCGAGGCGCTCAAACCCTATCTGGGCGGTGCCGATCTGCTGGAATAGAGGGCGGCCCTTGCCCGTCTCTTCCCGGCATGACGGCTTGCGTGAATCACTTGCACCAGATCAAGAACCGGCAGAGATTCCTGTGCCATCATCATGCAGCGGGGCTGTGCCCGCATGATTGATCCCGTGCCCATGAAGCCACTGCCATGCCATCGCCGAGCCCTGTCACTGTCTTTTCTGCTCGTGCTGCTGTGCCTCGTCCTCACCGGTCCGGCATCCGCCGAATACGAAGACCTGTTCGACCAGCCCTATATCGACGACACCCCGCGCGAGCGCAACGTACAGCACCCGGACTGGTTCAAGCTGAGTTTTCTCGATCTGGGCGAGGACCTGCGCGAGGCCGTGGCCGCCGACAAGTTCGGTATTGCCGTCTACTTCGGGCAGAAGCATTGCGCCTATTGCGAGGCGCTGATGCGGGTCAACTTCGGGCAGGACGACATCGTGCGCTATACCCAGCAGCACTTCGACGTCATCCCCACGGATATCTGGGGCAGTCGCGAAGTGACCGACCTGGAAGGGCAGACCTGGTCGGAGCGCGCGTTCGCCGTGCACAAGGGCACCAACTTCACGCCATCCATCATCTTCTACGATCGCGAGGGGAAGGAGGCCTTCCGCATGCGCGGCTACTACCCGCCGTACAAGTTCCGCGCGGTGCTGGAGTACGTGGTGGAGGGTTATTACCAGCACGAGAGCTTCCGCGACTATCTGGCCCGTGCCGATCCGCCACCCAAGTTCGATATCGGTGATCTCAACAGCGAACCGTTCTTTGAAAAGCCCCCCTACGCGCTGGACCGCTCGCGCTTCCGTGCCGATCGCCCGCTGGTGGTGTTCTTCGAGCAACGTGACTGCCATGCCTGCGACATCCTCCATACCGAGCCGTTGAGCGACGACAAGACGCGCGAGATGCTCAGCGAGTTCCAGGTCGTGCAGCTGGACATGTGGTCGGATACGCCGGTGCTCACGCCGGCGGGAAAGCGCATGACGGCGGAGGACTGGGCGAACGAGCTCGGCATCTTCTACGCGCCCACCCTGGTGTTCTTCGACGAGAAGGGGCGTGAGATCATTCGGGTCGATGCCGTGGTGCGCCTGTATCGCCTGCAGGGCGTGGTGGAATACGTGCTCTCCAAGGGCTATCTCGAGACGCCGAACTACCAGCGCTGGCGTGAAATGCAGCGCGGCCCCGTGATCCTGCCGCCCGATATCTGAGTCACCGTTGCCCGTCCCTGGGCAGCCCCCGTTCCCGCAGGCGGCGCAAGATGGGTATGCCTGCCTCCCCGCGTTGTACCCGGCATCTCACCGCGGGCGAATGGCGCAGCAGCACGATCAGCCCGAACAGCAAGAGGGGGCAGGCCAGTGGGCAGCGGCAGCCAGATGGTCAGCAGGTCTGCCAGCAGCAGGCACCCGCCGGCCAGGCTGGCCGCCCATTTCCACAATCGCGCGACAAGCTTCATCCGCACAATCCAGCCGGATGAGGTGATGGCGCGATGACGGAGAGGCCACACAGGTTCACCCTCTGCCCCGTAATCTGCTAACTTGCAGGGATGAGGGCCCGCCCCGGCGGGCCATAACCGTACCGAGGACAAGGCGGGATCTTCATGCCGCAGAAGCCCAGAAGCTTTCTCCAGCCCACGCTGCTCGGGTCCGACCTGTCGGACCACGAGGTGGAACGCCTGGTGGAGGTGCTGACGCGGGCCGAGAGGAACCACCGCGAGTGGCTGCTGCGTCTGAATCGCGAACTCCTCTGCCAGGGTGATTTCGACGACGACATCCTGGACGAACGGGCGCACCGCCACTGCCGTTTCGGCCGCTGGTATTACGACGAGGCCTCGGCCATGGTGCGCGGCCAGGAGGACTTCGTCGCCCTGGAGCGTCTGCACGCACACATGCACGACCAGGCGCGGGGCCTGGCACAAAACGTCAAGCTCGGTCATGCCGTGCCGCCTGCCGACTACGACCGTTTCGCCGAACAGCAGGCGGTATTCTTCGATACCCTGCAGCGCCTGCGCGATCACATGCGCGACAGCCTGGCCGCCTTCGACAGCCTCACCGGCGCGCGCACCCGGGAATCCTTCGTGCAGGTCATGGAGGCGGAGGCCGAGCGTGTCCGGCGCAGCGGCGTGCCCTGCTCGATGGCACTGATCGACCTGGATCACTTCAAGCAGATCAACGATCGCCATGGCCACCTGGTCGGCGATGAGGTGCTGCAGGACGTGGCGGCACTGATACGCCTCAACCTGCGGGCCTATGACGGGCTCTGCCGCTATGGCGGGGAGGAGTTCCTCGCCTGCCTGCCCGAGACGGGCCTGGACGAGGCCGCCAGCGTGATGGAGCGCCTGCGCCAGGGGGTGGCGGCGGCGAAGCTCACGGTGAAGGGGGTCAGCGAACCCCTGCGTGCGACCGTCTCGATCGGCGTGGCCGAGATGGGGCCGGAGGGCGACGTGGAGGCGACCTTCCACGCCGCCGATGTGGCCCTGTACCGGGCGAAGCACGCCGGGCGCAACCAGGTGATACTGCATCGCGGGGGCGATGACGATCCTGGCACGAAATGACGACGACAACGACAAGGGAGCGAAGATGAAGAATACACGTGGATGGCTGCCATACCTGGTGCTGATGACCGGTCTGCTGACGGCAGGCTCGGCAACGGCGGCTGACAAGCTGCATGCCCGCCTCACGGGCGAGCAGCTACAGGGCCTGATGCAGGACCTGGGCTATCGCGCCCAGCTCGGTGTGGACGATGCCGGTGACCCGATGATCGACAGCACGGCCTCCGGCTACAAATACCGGGTGCTGTTCTACGATTGCGAGGGCAAGAAGGGCTGTGGCGCCCTGGAGTTCTGGGCCGGCTTCGATGCCGACGAGCCCGGCGATCTGTCGAAGATGAACGACTGGAACCTGAACAAGCGGTTCGGCCGTGCCTATCTGGACGAGGAGGGTGATCCCATCGTCACCATCCACTACAACCTCGCCGGCGGCGTCACCGAGGCCAACATCGAGGACATGTTCGAGTGGTGGGAGCTGGTGGTCGCGGAGTTCGCCGCCCACGTGGGCTTCTAGCCGCTCGCCTCAAATCCCTGCAAACGGCGGGTTGATCGTCGACCCGCCGGGCCTCAACATCCCCGCCATGAGACGCCTGCAGGAACTCCAGTTCGACAACAGCTACGCCGCACTGGGCGAGAGCTTCCACGACCGCCCGCTGCCGGCACCGTTTCCCGACCCCTATCTCGTCGACTTCAACCCGGCCGTGGCCGAACTCATCGGGCTCCATCCGGAGGAGGCGGCACGCCCCGAATTCCTGCACATCTTCAGCGGTCAGCAGAAGCTGCCGGCGATGGACCCGGTGGCCATGCTCTATGCGGGTCATCAGTTCGGGGTATTCGTACCCCAGCTCGGTGACGGGCGGGCCATGCTGCTGGGCGAGGTGGTCGCGCCGGACGGTTCGCGCCACGAGCTGCAGCTGAAGGGGGCCGGCCCCACGCAGTATTCCCGTGGCGGCGACGGGCGCGCCGTGCTGCGCTCCACCATCCGCGAGTACCTGTGCAGCGAGGCCATGCATGGCCTGGGCATCCCCACCACCCGCGCCCTGGCGATGGTGGGCAGCGACCTGCCGATCTACCGCGAAGGCGTGGAGACGGCCGCCATCCTCACCCGCGTGGCACCCAGCCACCTGCGGTTCGGCAGCTTCGAGGTCTTCTATCACCGCGGCCAGTTCGACAAGGTGCGCCAGCTCGCCGACCACCTCATCGCGCGGCACTACCCCGAGCTCGCGGACAGCGCCACGCCCTACCTCGACCTGCTGGCCGAGATCACCCGGCGTACGGCCGGGCTCATCGCCCGCTGGCAGGCGGTTGGCTTCGCCCACGGCGTGATGAACACCGACAACATGTCGGTGCTGGGGCTCACGCTGGACTACGGGCCCTTCGGCTTTCTCGATGCCTACGACCCGGGCTTCGTCTGCAACCACTCCGACCACGGCGGGCGCTACGCCTTCCACCGCCAGCCGCAGATCGGGCTGTGGAACCTGGGCTGCCTGGCCCATGCCATGCTGTGCCTCATCGACACGGACGAGGCGGCCGCGGCCGAGCAGGCCCGGGCGGTGCTGGAGTCGACCTACGGCCCACACTACGGCCGCAGCTATGCCGGCCTCATGCAGGCGAAGCTCGGGCTGCGCGAGCCGCGGGAGACGGACGGTGAACTGGTGGAGCGGCTGCTGGCGCTGCTGGCCGAAGGCGGCACGGACTACACGATCTTCTTCCGGCATCTGGCAGATTTTGCGCCCGGCTCTGACAACCGGGACCTGCGCGACATGGTGCTCGACCGCGAGGGCTTCGACGCCTGGGCGCGGGACTACGCCGATCGCCTGCAGGGGGAGGGCCTGCCGCAGGCCGGGCGCGCGGCCGCCATGCGGGCCGTGAACCCGAAGTACGTCCTGCGCAACTACATGGCCGAGATCGCCATCGCCAAGGCCGTCACCGGCAGGGACTACAGCGAGATCGCGGCCCTGCGCGAGCTCCTCGCCAGGCCCTTCGACGAGCATCCGGGGATGGAGCGCTATGCCGGCCTGCCGCCGGACTGGGCCGACCGGGTACGGGTGAGCTGCTCCTCGTAGGCCGCCTCCCCGGGGGGCTGCGCTAAGTGCCTGATTTCCTGCCGAAGATACGCTGTCTGTCACACGGGTTTCATTGAGCAGCGGCGGCGGCTCTGGTATCCTTTAAGCCCGTCTGGAATCACCTTCCGCCTTTTCTGACAACCCGAAGGTTTTTATGACCCGATACGTGTTCATCACCGGGGGCGTGGTCTCTTCCCTGGGCAAGGGCATTGCGTCCGCTTCCCTGGGTGCCATCCTCGAGGCGCGGGGCCTCAAGGTCACCATGCTCAAGCTCGACCCCTACATCAACGTCGACCCGGGTACGATGAGCCCGTTCCAGCACGGCGAGGTGTTCGTCACCGACGACGGCGCCGAGACCGACCTCGATCTCGGTCACTACGAGCGCTTCCTGCGGGTGAAGACCAGCAAGCGCAACAACTTCACCACCGGCCAGGTCTACGAGGACGTGATCCGCAAGGAGCGTCGCGGCGACTACCTGGGCGGCACGGTGCAGGTCATCCCGCACATCACCGTCGAGATCAAGAAGAAGATCCGCGAAGGGGCGGGCGACGCCGACATCGCGATGGTCGAGATCGGCGGCACCGTGGGCGACATCGAATCGCTGCCCTTTCTCGAGGCCATCCGCCAGATGGGCGTGGAGGAGGGGCGCGACAACGTGGTCTACGTGCACCTCACGCTGGTGCCCTACATCGCCGCCGCCGGCGAGATCAAGACCAAGCCCACCCAGCATTCCGTCAAGGAGCTGCGTTCCATCGGTATCCAGCCCGATGTGCTGCTGTGCCGGTCCAACAAGCCGCTGCCCGAGGGCGAGCGGCGCAAGATCGCGCTCTTCACCAACGTCGAGGACCGTGCCGTCATCTCGGCCATCGACGTGGACAACATCTACAAGATCCCGCTCTGGCTGCATGCACAGAAGCTCGACGACATCGTCGTGCGCAAGCTGCGCCTGGACGTGCCGCCGGCCGATCTCAGCGACTGGAAGGACGTGGTCAATGCCATGGAATTCCCGGAGGCCGAGATCACCATCGGCATGGTGGGCAAGTACGTGGACCTCACCGAGTCCTACAAGTCGCTCAACGAGGCCCTGACCCACGCCGGCATCCACACGCGCACCAAGGTCAACATCCACTACATCGACTCCGAGAAGCTCGAGGTCGATGGCATCGACGAGCTGGAATCGGTGGATGCCATCCTGGTGCCCGGCGGCTTCGGTTCGCGTGGCGTGGAGGGCAAGATCCGCGCCGTGCAGTATGCCCGCGAACACGGTGTGCCCTATCTCGGTATCTGCCTCGGCATGCAGGTGGCGGTGATCGAGTATGCCCGGCACAAGGCCGGTCTGGCCGGTGCGCACAGCACCGAGTTCAACCACGACACCCCGCACCCGGTGATCGCGCTCATCACCGAGTGGCAGGACGAGACCGGCGCCGTGCAGACGCGCGATGCCGAGTCCGACCTGGGCGGCACCATGCGCCTGGGCGCCCAGTCCTGCAAGCTGGTGGACGGCACGCTGGCGCGCGAGACCTACGGTGAGGACGTGATCTCCGAACGCCACCGCCATCGCTACGAATTCAACAACAACTACCGGACGCAACTCGAGGACGCCGGGCTGGTCATATCCGGTACCTCGATGGACAGCAACCTGGTCGAGGTGGTGGAGCTTGGCAACCATCCCTGGTTCCTGGGCTGCCAGTTCCACCCGGAGTTCACCTCCACGCCGCGCGACGGGCACCCGCTGTTCGAGGGCTTTGTCCGCGCGGCACGCACACATCACGAAAAGACATCCGGTAACGAGGCCGAATCTGCATGAAACTCTGTGACTTCGAGGTCGGTCTGGACCGGCCGTTCTTCCTCATCGCCGGTCCCTGCGTCATCGAGAGCGAGGCGCTCGCACTCGAGACCTCGGGCCGCCTGAAGGAAATCGCCGATGCCCTGGGCATCCCCTTCATCTACAAGTCCTCCTTCGACAAGGCCAACCGCTCCTCCGCCTCGAGCTTCCGCGGCCCGGGCATGGAAGAGGGGCTGCGCATCCTGGAGAAGGTGAAGGCCGAGATCGGCGTGCCGGTGCTCACCGATGTGCACGAGGACACCCCGCTGGACGAGGTCGCGGCCGTCGTCGACGTGCTGCAGACCCCGGCCTTCCTCTGCCGCCAGACCAATTTCATCCAGAACGTGGCCCGCACGGGCAAGCCCGTGAACATCAAGAAGGGTCAGTTCCTCGCCCCTTGGGACATGGGCAACGTGGTGGACAAGGCCCGCGCCGTGGGCAACGAGCAGATCATGGTCTGCGAGCGTGGCTACACCTTCGGCTACAACAACCTGGTCTCCGACATGCGTGGCCTGGCCATCATGCGCGAGACCGGCTGCCCGGTGGTGTTCGACGCCACTCACTCGGTGCAGCTGCCGGGCGGGCAGGGCAGCTGCTCGGGCGGCCAGCGCGAGCACGTGCCGGTGCTGGCCCGTGCGGCCGTCGCCGCCGGGATCTCCGGCCTGTTCATGGAGACCCATCCGGACCCGGCCAAGGCGCTGTCCGATGGCCCCAATGCCTGGCCGCTGCCGCACATGCAGGGGCTGCTTGAAACCCTCAAGGAGCTCGACGACGTGGTCAAGCGCCTGGGCTTCGCCGAACAGAATCTGAGCTGATTGAGCGAATAATTCGCTTTAAGAATAATTATTAACGTATTGATAAGTGGAGATATAATGTCTGATATCGTCGATATCCGGGCCCGCGAGATCCTCGATTCCCGCGGCAACCCCACCGTCGAGGCCGAGGTCGAGCTGGACTCCGGCGAGGTGGGCCGTGCCGCCGTCCCCTCCGGCGCCTCCACCGGTGCGCGCGAGGCCATCGAGCTGCGCGACGGCGACAAGGGCCGTTACCTCGGCAAGGGCGTGCAGAAGGCCGTGGCCAACGTCAACGGCGAGATCCGCGAGGCCCTGCTGGGCCTGAGCGCGCGTGACCAGCAGGCCCTCGATCACAAGATGATCGAGCTCGACGGTACCGAGAACAAGAGCCGTCTGGGCGCCAACGCCCTGCTGGCCGTCTCCATGGCCAATGCCCACGCGGCGGCCGCTGCCGCGCGCCAGCCGCTCTACCGCTACCTCGGCGGCGACGACGCCACTCTGCTGCCGGTGCCGATGATGAACATCGTCAACGGCGGTGCGCATGCCGACAACAGCGTGGACCTGCAGGAGTTCATGATCCTGCCGGTGTCCGCCGGCAGCATCGCCGAGGCCGTGCGCTACGGCGCCGAGGTCTTCCATTCGCTCAAGTCGGTGCTGGCCAAGCGCGGCCTGAACACCGCCGTGGGCGACGAGGGCGGTTTCGCCCCCGACCTGTCCTCGAACGAGGAGGCCATCGAGACCATCCTCGAGGCCATCGAGAAGGCCGGCTTCAAGGCGGGCAAGGACATCTACCTGGGCCTGGATGCCGCGAGCTCCGAGTTCTACAAGGACGGCAAGTACGTGCTGGAATCCGAGGGTCGCTCCTTCGACGCCGCCGGCTTCGTCGACTACCTGGCAGGCTGGGTGGACCAGTACCCGATCATCACCATCGAAGACGGTATGGCCGAGGACGACTGGGCGGGCTGGAAGCTGCTCACCGAGCGCCTGGGTGGCAAGGCACAGCTGGTGGGCGACGACCTGTTCGTCACCAACACGAAGATCCTCCAGGAAGGCATTGACAAGGATATCGCCAACTCGATCCTCATCAAGGTGAACCAGATCGGCACCCTGACCGAGACGCTGGAAGCCATCCAGATGGCACACAAGGCCGGTTACACGGCGGTGGTCTCCCATCGTTCCGGCGAGACCGAGGACGTCACCATCGCCGACCTGTCGGTGGCCACCGGCGCCGGCCAGATCAAGACCGGCTCGCTGTCGCGTTCCGATCGTGTGGCCAAGTACAACCAGCTCATCCGTATCGAGGAAGCGCTGGGCTCGGCGGCGCGTTACGCCGGCGCCGGCGCCTTCAAGCAGCTGGGCTGAACATCGGCCTGACCGGGGCCGGCGGCCTGTCCGCCGGCCCCGTGATTTATCAGGCCCCCGAATCATCGAGCCCCGGAGGCAGCGAAACGCGTCATCACCATGCGCTGGTTGCTCATCATTCTCGCTGTTCTGCTGGTGCTGTTGCAGTACCGCCTGTGGGTAGGTGACGGCAGCCTCGCCGAGGTCTGGCGGCTGCACCAGGCCGTCGAGGAACTGCGTGCCGAGAATGCCGAACTGCGTGACCGCAACGAGGCGCTGGAGGCCGAGGTGAAGGATCTCAAGACCGGCACCGAGGCCATCGAGGAACGCGCCCGCAGCGAACTGGGCATGATCCGTGACGGCGAGGTCTTCTACCAGGTCGTCGACCCCCCGCAAGACACCCCCGAACCATGACCAGCGTACGTTACTGGGCCGTGATCCCCGCCGCCGGTGTCGGCAGGCGCATGGGCGCGGACCGCCCCAAGCAATACCTCTCCCTGCTCGGACGTACCGTGCTCGAGCACAGCATCGCCCGTTTCGACGCCCACCCGGCGATCGCCGGCATCGTGCTGGCCGTGAGTACGGACGACGCCTACTGGCCCGACCTCGCCGTACACACGCAAAAGCCGCTGTTCATCGCCCCGGGCGGCCGCGAGCGCAGCGACTCGGTGGGCAATGCCCTGGCCGTGCTGGCCGCGCATGCCGACGCCGATGACTGGGTGCTGGTGCACGATGCCGCGCGGCCCTGCCTGCGACCCGCCGACATCGACCGGCTCATCGAGGCGCTTAACGGCGATGCCGTCGGCGGCATACTCGCCACGCCCGTGCGCGACACCA
Organism: Gammaproteobacteria bacterium; assembly: GCA_033839185.1. Lineage (GTDB taxonomy): Bacteria > Pseudomonadota > Gammaproteobacteria > SpSt-1174 > SpSt-1174 > SpSt-1174. Next base: position 8,573 of record JAJLKJ010000066.1, on the reverse strand, counting down.
TGAAGCGGAGCGGGGCGCGCGGCGGCATCGACCGTACCGAGGAGCGCGAGGGCCTGTGGCACGCCCTCACGCCGCAGATGTTCCGCCTGGGCGCCCTGCGCGAGGCCCTGGCGCGGGCGGCGGCGGAGGGTGCGGTGATCACCGACGAGGCCTCGGCCCTGGAATACGTCGGCCAGGCCCCCTTGCTGGTCGAGGGGCGGGGTGACAACATCAAGATCACACGACCCGAGGACCTGGCGCTGGCGGAGTTCTTCCTGCGCCAGGAAGCGGCAGAAAAGGCATAGACAGGAGCAGACGCGATGCGCATCGGTCACGGTTACGACGTCCACGCCTTCACCGAAGGCGACCACATCGTGCTCGGCGGGGTGTGCATCCCGCATGGCAGGGCCTTTGCCGCCCACTCCGACGGCGACGTGCTGATCCACGCACTGTGTGACGCCATCCTCGGCGCCCTGGCCCTGGGCGACATCGGCCGCCACTTTCCCGATACCAGCCCCGAGTACAAGGGCATCGACAGCCGCATCCTGCTGCGCAGGGTGGTCGAGCTCGCCCGCGAACAGGGCTGGGTGATCGGCAACGTCGACAGCACGCTCATCGCCCAGGCCCCGAAGCTCGCGCCCCACATCGATGCCATGCGCATCAACCTGGCCGAGGACCTGCACTGCGGCACCGACCAGGTCAACGTCAAGGCCACCACCACCGAGCGCCTCGGCTTCGCCGGTCGCGAGGAAGGCATCGCCGCCCACGCCGTGGTGCTGCTGCATGAGTACCGGCGCAGGCTCTGAGCCTGTCCATCGCCACGTGGCGCCTCCCGTGCCGATCGGGTCCGATTCGGCACAGACACAGCGCCCCCCGTGTGCAGACACGAGACATCGCCCGCCAGGAATGGCGGGCGGCAATGCGTACGGCTACGGGATGTGGCCTCGCCTAATCGACGGCATTGAGGATGGCGCGGAAATCGCGCTCCCAGCGCAGGAAGACATCCTTCAGTTCCGGGTCGTCGAAGAACTGCGTGAAATGCGCGGGGTTGATGGCGACCATGAGGGTGTCCCCGTCCTCGGCAAAGATGGCGATCTTCGGCGGCAGGTAGGGGATGGTCTCGGGATGGGTCTCGGTGAGCCAGCGAATCTCCTCGGGCTTGCCGAAGAAGACCACGCGATACTTGTCGGTTTCGTAGCCCATGGCGGTGAGACCGATATCCACGCGCTGCACGCGCGAGAGGGTATAGCCCTGGTCGGCGATGGCCTGCTGCAGGGCCAGCATGGTCTCCGGGAAGGCCTGTGACGAGCGGGTCATCAGCAGGTCCTCGGCCAGGGCCGGACCGGCCAGGCAGGCGAGCAGGAGCAGGGCGGCTTGCAGGTGGCGCGTCATAGCGTGGCCTCTTCGAGCAGATCGCGATAGATGGTGTGCATCTCCTCGCAGGCCGCATCGAGCTCGCGGTTGTTGAACAGCTCGCTCAGGCGCAGCGGGTTGATGGCCATGAGCCGCACGCCGCCGTCGGCATCCTCCACGGCGGTGATGCGACAGGGCAGGAACAGCCCCACGCGAGGATCGATCGTCAGTGCCTCGTTGAGGAAGTTGAAGTTGCAGAAGTAGAGGATCACCTCTTTCTTCGAATCCTGTCCTTCGGGGCGCAGGCCGTCCTCGAGGGTCTGCTCGCGGATGATGCGGAAGTTCTTCGAGATCACCGCCTGCCGCAGGTTCTCCACCGTGCTGTCGAGGTCGTAGGGCGAGTCGACGACCATGATGGCCGCCTCTGCATCCTCGACGGGGGGTTCGGGCGTGAGCCCGCGCAGGTGAGTGATGATGTCGTCGATGTCCTGCTCGCTCAGCCCGGCCTCGATGAAGGAGATCATGGGGGTGCCGGCACGGCCGTGGATCAGGGTGTGGCGGATCATCGCGTCGCTGGCGGCCTGCTGGAAGCCGCTGTTGTTGAGCGCGGGGGCGATGATGGGCAGGTCGCGCGGCCGGGAGAAGGTGACGCCGGTGCCGCGACCGCCCTCGCCCTTGGCACCGTGGCACTGGGCGCAGTGCCTGGCGTAAAGCGACTGCCCGCGCACGGGGTCGCCCTGTACGCGGACCGCTGGAAGATCGGGTTCCGACACGCCGCCGAGCTCGCGGATGTGGGCCACGATGGCCTGGATCTCGTCCGGCGAGAGCTGGTGGAAGGCGGGCATCACGCGCCCCGGACGGCCGAGCTGGATGGTCTTGAAGAGGTAGTCGTCGGTCACGCCAGCGAGAAACGAGGGCAGGGCGATGGGGACGCCCACGCCACCCATGCCGGCATCGCCATGACAGCTGCTGCAGTGCTGCGCATAGAGTTCGCTGCCGCGCGGTTCGGCGTGCAGCGCTCCGGCGGCAAGCAGGAGCACACAGGCGAGCAGGGTTCGATAGGACATGTGTATCCAGCCAGTCTGGGTTTGCGATGCCATAGCATGGCATGTGCTCAGGGTAACGCGTTGATCCATATCAAGATAGCCTCGCCTGCCCTGGCGGGGATCCCGGACGCTTCAACATTTGTGACGCGCGGCCGATAAAAGGCTTGCAGCTGTTACCCGCCGAAGGGATGTCGCGCTTGACCACGAATGTCGCCCAGACCGACCTGATCCTGTTCGCCGTCGGCCCCGTGCATTGCGCGGCCGACAGCGGGCCGGTGGCTGCCGTACTGGCTGCCGGGCGGCTCTCGCACCTGCCGGGCGAACGCGACAGCGCCGGCGTGCTGCGTCACGGCGGACGGCTGGTCACGGTGATCGACCTGCGTCGGCGCTTCGGCCTCACGCCCGCGACGGGCGCCGGCCAGCGTATCCTGGTCGTCGAGACCCCGGCGGGGCCGGTCGGTTACCGGGTCGATGGTGTGGACAACGTCGTTCCCCGCAGCGACGGTCGTTTCGGACCCACGCCCCGCTACGTCCCACGCCAGGTCTTTCCCGGTACCTTCACCCGGGAGGGCCGTATCCACCTCTATGCCGACCTGGCCCGGCTACGGGAGCTGCCCGCCGCCGGCTGGCTGCAGGACGCCGGCTTGCTGCCGGAACCGGCGGTCTCTCCGGACGGGCCGCGTCCTGCCGCGGCATCACCCGTTCCCGCAGAGGCGCCGGGGACGCCGCCCAGGACCGAGCGCACAGGCCCGGCCCCGTCACCCCCCGCCGGTCACGGACAGACGCGCGCAACCCCAGCCCCTGCACGGCCATCGACCACGACACAGACGCCTTCTCCGTCCGCTGCTCGCCGGCCGCCCGTGCAACGGGAGGTCGCTGTGGCACCGCGCAGACCGGCACTGCCAAAGGCCCCTGCGGCAGCGGCGCGGCCCGGCCCGCCACCCCGGCAGGAGACGGCGCGCCCGCCGTCCGCACCGGCAACAGGTCCCGCCAGGGGGCGGGTTTCCGATCGAGGCGTCGGGCGCGCCAGGGCAGGGGATGTATCGCATCGCACAACGGCCGGGGACAGACCGCGGGCGAGGGTCACGGAGCCGGCGGGGGACATGCCCATGCCGGCGCCGGACGGCGGGGCCTGGCGCGTCCTGTTCGGGGTCGCCGGCCTGTGCCTCCTGCTCGGGCTGGGAATCTGGCTGCTGCTGGGTGGCGACGACCACCCCCGGGCCCCGACGCCGGCGGCGGCGGAACCTGAACCGACACGTATGGTGGCAACAACGGCACCGGAGGTCGCACCCGCAGAGTCACCGCCACCCGTACCCGTCGTGGCGGTGACTGCCGAGCCCGAGCCGGCAGCCGGAGCATCGCCCCCCGCGAACGGGACGCAACGGGACGCGCTGCCCACGCTGCAGCGCGAAGGCCGACGCGTCACGCTGATCCTGGACGAGGTACCGTCACGGCCATCGGCCGAGCCGCCGGGCGAAGTCGGGCCCGGGTCGTCGACGGACCTGGCGCAGGACAGGCAGGTGGATGCCGGGACATTCCTGCCGGAGCGGGAGACAGCGCAACGGACGACGGGGACGACCGCGACGGACAGGGATGAACCGGCAAACCAGGCCACACCCGGGGCCCCGGTCGACAGGGGGGTGGTGGCCTCAGGTGGTGAGATGACTGCCGGACAGGCGCCACGTCTGCACGAGGGCCGGGAGATCCGGCGCGAGATCCTGCACGTGGTCCGCCGCGGAGATACCCTGTGGGCCATCGCCGCACGCTACCTGGACGATCCCTATCGCTATCCCGAGCTCGCACGCTTGAGCGACATCCGCAACCCGGACCTCATCTATCCGGGTGACGAGGTGCGCATCCTGATTCTTGGGGCGGCGGCCGACGGATAGGCCTCAGAGCAGGCTGATCTGGCGCTGCACGATCTCGTCGAAGCGCGTGCCCAGGAAGTAGAGGATGCCGTCGGCCACCGGCCCGAGCTGGCGTTCCTCGTAGTGCCGGTAGTCGATGGGGGCCTGGCGGATGGCCAGCGGCTCGGGGCCAGCCTGGGTGATGAGGTATTCGATGATCCGGCCGGGACTGCCCAGTTTGCGGGCGGCCTGTACATGGGGTGGCACGTTGCGCTGGTAGTCTTCCAGGCGCCGGCGCAGGCGCTTGCGGTAGACCAGCTGGTCATCGAGTTCGCCGGCGTGGAGCCGCGCCACCGTCTCGCGGACAAAGGCCTCATAGGGTTCGTCCTGGAAGATGCGCCGGTAGAGCTCCTGCTGAAAGGCGCGCGCCAGCGGCGTCCAGTCGGTACGCACGCTCTCCAGCCCCTTGAAGACGAGCCGCACGCCATCCCCCTCGCGCACCGTGCCGGCATAGCGTTTCTTGCTGCCCTTGTCCGTACCGCGGGTGGTGGGCATGAGAAAGCGCAGGTAGTGGGTCTCGAACTCGATCTCCAGGCGCGATTCCAGGTCGAACTCGCGGGCCAGCCGTTCCCGCCACCAGTGGTTGAGGTCTTCCGCGAGTCGCGCGCCGGTGGCGCGTGCCGCCGCCTCCGTGATGCCGGGGCCGAGCAGCACGAACAGCGAGTCGGTGTCGCCGTAGATCACCTGCAGGCCCTGCGTCTCGATGAAGCCGCGACTCTCGTTGATCACCTGGTGGCCGCGGCGCGTGATGCTGCTGGCCAGGCGCGGATCGAAGAAGCGGCAGCCGAAGGAACCGAGCACGCCGTAGAAGGAGTTCATGAGGATCTTGATGGCCTGGGAGAGGGCGGCGTTGTCCGCACGCCGCGCCCGGTCGCGCTCGGCCCAGAGCTGCTCGATCAGCTGCGGCAGGATGGCGCCCTCGCGGGCGAAGCGGGCGCCAAGGAATCCCGGCACGCCGTCCTCGTCGCCGAGCGCCAGCCCCAGCGGATCGATGCGGAAGCTGCGGATGATGCTCGGGTACAGGCTCTTGAAGTCCAGCACCAGCACGTTGTCGTAGAGACCGGGCGTGGAATCCATGACGAAGCCGCCCGGGCTGTGCACCGGGTTGGGATGCGCGCCCACGTCCGGGGCGACGAAACCGGCACGGTGCAGGCGCGGCAGGTAGAGGTGGTCGAAGGCCGCCACCGAGCCGCCCGGCCGGTCCAGGGCCAGGCCGGTCATGCGCGTGCGCTGCACCAGGAAGGCGATGAGATCGGCCTGTGCGAAGATGTCGATGACGAGCCGGGCGTCCTCCAGGTTGTACTCGGCCAGCGCCAGCGGGTCTTCGCGGTAGAGGCGGTGTATGGCCGCCAGCCGATCCTCGTCCTGCACCAGCTTGCCGCGACCGAGCAGCTGCCGGGCCACGGTCTCGAGCTCGAAGCTCTCGAAGGACCAGGTCGCCATCTTCAGGCAGTCGATGCCATCCAGCGCCACGCGCCCGCTGATGCGCGCCGTGCGCGACTGCCCGTCATTCAGCGGCGGCAGCACCTGGGCGGGTTCGTCGTCCCGGCCCAGGCGAAACGGCAGTCGGTGGTGGCGGCAGCGTCGCGCCAGCAGGTCGAGGTCGAAATTGGCGAGGTTCCAGCCGATGAGCAGGTCCGGGTCCCGGTCACGGATGTGGTCCATGCAGGCGCGCAGCAGGGCCGGTTCGTCCGGTACGAAGCAGACGTGCCCCGGGGTATCGGGCGGCGCCTCGCCGACGATGTACACCTGGTCCTGCACGCCGTCGCTCAGCGCCACCGACCAGACCTCGCCATCGAGGTCCGCGGACTCGATGTCCAGCGAGAGCAGGCTGAGACGGGGGGCGACCTCGGCGGCCTGCAGGACAGGGTTCAGGTACTCGCGATAGCCCGGACGCGGGTGGTAGTCGCCCCGCAGGCGCAGGCCGCCCTGGATGAAGCGCTCCATCAGGAAGCGGTCCGCCGGTTTGACGTCGGCCTCGAGCAGGGGGATGCCCCGGGTCCGGGCCGCCTCGCGGAAGGCGGCGAGATCGCGCTGCTGGCGGAAATAAAGCGCGTCGACCGGCCCGTCTGCGAGCGCGGCAAGCTCCACGGGACGTCGGCGTGCATCAGGGGGCAGATGCGCGGTGGCCTGCTCGCGCGCGATGAAGCACACCGCCTCCTGGCCGGTGATCACGATACGCAGCGGCCCCTCGTCGCTCCAGGCCCAGAACACCAGCTCGATGCCAGCCGGGCCGTCGCGCCACTGGCGGGTGAGGAGAAAGGCATCGATGGGGCTGTGGTCTGGCACGAATCGGTGATGAAGGTTGGCGGGCGGTCGGCTATTGTAGCCGAACCTGTCACCCACCCGACGACGCAACCGACATGTCCGATCCCCGCGAACCGCTCGAACAGGCCCGCGAGGCCTACACCGGCTTCATCGACGGCTTCCAGAGCCTGATTCTCGCCACGGCGGACGGGCAGGGCAGCCTGCTGGCGAGCTACGCCCCCTATGTGCGTGACCCGCAGGGGGGCTTTTGCATCTTCGTCAGCGAGCTGGCCGAGCACACCGGCAATCTGCTCGCGCGCGGCGAGGCCTCGGTGCTGTTCATCGAGTCCGAGGCCGACACCCGGCAGGTCTTTGCCCGCCGCCGGGCCAGTTTCCGCTGCCAGGTGGCGGAACTGCCACGTGGCACGGAGGAGGCCGATGCCATCCTGGCCCGCTTCGCCGGGCGTTTCGGCGAGATCATGGGCCTGCTGTCCGGGCTTGGCGACTTCCGCCTGCTACGACTCACGCCCGTGGAGGGGCGTTTCGTCATCGGCTTCGGCCAGGCCTATCGGCTGGTCGGCCCGGGGCTGAATGACCTCGTGCCGATCGGCCCGGGCGAGCGGGGCTAGCGAACCGTTACGGTGCAGCACCCGCTGGCCGGGGCCGGACTGGTGCAGCAGGGCGGGCCGGTGCCGCGATGCAGGCGCCGGATACCGTTGTTTTTCGCCCTTTCCCCATATTGGCACGCGATCTGCATTATTCCGGTTGGAAGGTCTTCACGGGTCTTCCGATTGTTCGTTCGTCATTTCTTCACTCCTCCTTTCTCTCGGGCGCCTCTGGCGCCCGCTTTTTTTGTGCCGCCATTTTCGCTCGGCCGGATTCGGCAGGCGCCGCCGGTTTCGATACAATCGGGGCCTTTCCACCAACCGACAGAGGATGCCATGGCCCTGGGCCCCGTGATGCTGGATCTCGTTGGCACCGAGATCACGCCTGAAGAACGTGAACTGCTCCTGCACCCCCAAACCGGCGGGGTCATCCTCTTTACCCGCAATTTCGAATCCATCACCCAGCTCACCGAGCTGGTGCGCGAGATCCATGCCCTGCGCGACCCGCACCTGCTGGTGGCCGTGGACCACGAGGGCGGACGCGTGCAGCGCTTTCGCGAGGGGTTCACGCGACTGCCGCCGGTGAGCCGGCTGGGCGAGATCTACCGCAAGGACCGCCAGCAGGCCCGCGCGCTGGCTAAGGAGAGCGGCTGGCTGATGGCGGCCGAGCTGCGCGCCGTGGGCATCGATTTCAGCTTCGCGCCGGTACTGGACGTGGCCCATGGGCTCAGCGGCGTGATCGGCGACCGCGCCTTCCACGCCGACCCCGAGATCCTGGCCGACCTGGCCCATCACTACATGCAGGGCATGAACGAGGCGGGCATGGCCGCCACCGGCAAGCACTTCCCCGGCCACGGCGGGGTGAAGGAGGACTCCCACCACGCCCTGCCGGTGGATCGCCGGCCGCTGGCGGACATCCGTCAGGCCGACCTCGTGCCCTTCGAGCGCATGATCCACTACGGCCTGGCGGCGATCATGCCGGCCCACGTCATCTACAGCCAGGCCGACCCGGAGCCGGCCGGCTTCTCGGCCTTCTGGCTCAAGGGCGTGCTGCGCCACGAGCTGGGCTTCCAGGGCGTGATCTTCAGCGACGACCTCAGCATGGCGGCGGCCCACGTCGCCGGCAGCTTCTCCCAACGCGCCCGCAAGGCGTTGGACGCCGGCTGCGACATGGTGCTGGTGTGCAACCATCCGGAGGGCGCCCGCGAGGTGCTGGAGAGCCTGGAAGGCTTCGACGATCCGGTCTCGCAGGTGCGCCTGGCGCGGATGCACGGACGTCGCCCGCAGTCCTGGGTCGGGCTGCATGAGTCGCCACGCTGGCGGCAGGCCGCCGAGGCCGTGGCCGCGTATGACGAATCGCCCAATCTCGAAATGGACGTCTGACACCCACCACAACCTGACGATCTGCCCATGTCCGATATCAGCAACTGGCTCAA
>JAJLKJ010000065.1:0-17686 GCA_033839185.1 Gammaproteobacteria bacterium | reverse complement strand
GTCTTTGGCGAGCCTGGTCGGATAAGCCCGGGCGCTACGGCGAGCCAATTGGCGATCAAATTCAAGGCGTATGCGCCGGTAACGTTGTTTTCAGTACTCGGAATCATACGTGGCGCATTGAGCTTAGACGGGCCAACGTGGGAGAGCTGAGTTCAAAAAATAAGGGCCGCGAAATCGCGGCCCCTTGGAGTTCTGTAAATAACTGTACGCCCCCTGTAGTCATGCGGGAGGCCCGAATAAATCTGCCACATCGCGATATGGGCAGGGATGTTTATACTCTGGCTCCACATCGACCACACCATTCGGATCAATCCTTATCAAAATATCCCCCTGGCAGGGTTGCTGCACATGCTCACTTGGATCCTCGCCTAAAGAGTTCAACAGGCGACGGAACGTAGGATCAAGCCCGGCATAAGGAACTAAGCTCCGCAAAGAATTTCCGCACTGCTTCGCGAGATTGGTGCAATATGGCTCGACACCAAGCTGCTCTAGGGCCTTTAACGTATCGGAGTGGGGATGAGACGTACCATTTGCGGATATGACACCAAATCGTGGTTGCTCAGCTGAATACAAATTACGAAGGACTGATTCCTGAGAGTCTATCCCCGAGCCGTGATGGGGCAGCTTGACCGCCGTCGCGTCAACTCTAACGCTGCCACGCTTCCATTTCCTGTTCTGATCTATCCAGTTCTCGAAAGTACCATCTCCGCCCAAAACAACCGATTTGCCCGCATATGAAAGACGGAAAGCCAAGCTCAAATGATTTAGGTTGGGATTTCCGTCGACAATTCCTGTGTCGCCATTTTCGATCATCTGAAAATAACGGCCTTTCGCACTTGCAGGAGGCAAAAGAACCTCTAAGAGAACACCATCGAACCCAGCAGGCATGATTTGGTTCTTAACGCCTACGGGCTCCTCCCAATTAGGGAGCCCGATTTGTTCCTTCGCTCTAACCAGAATTTCAATGAATTCGTGAGCCCGCTTTTTGGCCGTTGGACTTTCGGTGCTTTCGACGAAGCTTGTATAGGTTCGGCTGAGCTTTCGTAGGCGCACCGGGTTTGTGATGTAGTTAAGGATTGGGAAGGAATAGAAGCTATCTATGGCCCCCTCATACGCGGCCATAATATTTGAGAGCCCGGTGTAATGGTCGTTATGAGGGTGAGTAAGAGCTACAAAGCTTAGGCGCTGAGCACCAAGCTCTCGTAGTTTTCGAAGTGCCGGGGGGTCGCCCGTGCCGGTGTGATTAGAGTCGACCACACCAAACACGGCACCTTCATGGCCGTGATATTCGATAACGATCGAATCACCCCGGCCAGCCTGTAAGACCCAGATCTTGAGCAAGACTTAATAGATTGCCTAGAGTCTTTCTATAAGACGATTGAACTCGTCTAATCCTTCTCTGAGACGCTCAGCGTTTGGCTCTCTTTCTTGAACGACAAGACGACGGGTGCCGCCAGTCTCATCCAATGCGACAGTTATAGCCATGCCATAATGCACATTTTCTGGAAACAGACTTCGCGGCAATTGAATCTCTTTGAGACGATTTCCATCGTAAAGCTCACAGTTCACTGTGACTTCATCTATTTCAAGCACGTTTCCATCAAGCGAGCGACGCCCGGCCGGAATCGCCATTGGGCGAGCAGCCTCTCTGCGAGAGTGTTTTAAAACTGGTGTTCCTTGATATTGACTGCCGGTAAGAGCGCCCGTTTCTAATACATTGGGCTTACGATCTTCTCTCAGCCGATACTCGCCGGAAGACACATCTGCTAAAGCAGCATCAATGAATGTTTTTGTGCCCGGATATGCGCTTCCAATTGGTTTAGCGTCATACTCAGCAGCTACCGCTGTAGTCTCTGTGTTAGCCATAATATCTAAACCCTCCCTGATTCGTGGACTGCTCCGCCAATATAAGCCTCAATGCTATGAAGCGATGCTTTTGCGCGCGCGAATAAAGGGCGCATCCAACGAGCCGCAGACCCACTTGGCAATGAAATATCATGCTCAAACAAGTCTAGATCAAAAATTAGATTTGGATCGCCTTCGGCCGTGAAGTCCGCACCGAACTCTTGGAACCACTTCTGTGACTCTTGATCAAGATAGGGCCCAAAGCTGACGCGATAATGAATCTTATCTTCATTCATCCCTTCAAACCCGAAACCAAAATCAGCAATCTCACCAAGGTTTTTCTCGATGTGACTGGAGACTTCAGTTGCCACCTTTTGCCGAAAAACGGAGCGAAGGCGCTCTATGCGGTCTAGGGGGGTTCCAAGATGTATTAAGCGCAACCCTGCTCGTGACAGGTCAGTAATTTGAAATCGCTCGAACAATTTCGTAACCAGTCTCAACAGCACCCGAAAAGACTCAACTCGATTAGCCTCGAGGTCTTCCAAGGGCCAACCAGCCATCGACTCCATCACCCCGTAAATTGCTGTTGGCTCAACGGCAATGAATCGAGCCACTCGCTCTCGTTCCGCCTTTTTATAGACGGCCATTATTCGCCGATTCTGACTGGCTTCACGGAGCTCATCCCAGAACCCATCAGACACATCATCCAAGATGCGCATAATTTCGCCAGGCCGATCAACGATCTCAAAATTGGCCTTGAAATCGAACCGAAAGATCACTCGGTGAATCGACATCTTTGTCTAGGCCTCTGATCGCCCGCGGCCTTTTAGGGCCACGAAATTCTTGAAGAAAATATTTGTGACAAATCCACGGATTCAACAGCTTATAGGCCTGGGGGGCTATCGGTCAATTTTGGCTGTTAGTCACCACGTCCTTGCCTCACTAGCCTCGCTAACTGAGGCAAACCCTAACGATGCATTGAGAATCAATGGTCTACATGGCGTCTACACGAAAAAGCCCGCGCTAGGCGGGCCTCTTCTAACTGCTTGAAAATAATGGTGCCGTTGAGAGGAGTCGAACCTCCGACCTACTGATTACGAATCAGTTGCTCTACCAACTGAGCTACAACGGCACGGGATACCGGGAATGGCCGCCGCAACGGGCGTTTGCCCGCTCTGGCAGGGGGCTAAGGATAGAAGAAGCGGGGGGAAAGCTCAATCAGGAATCGCGGCCACGCACGCGGATGATGACTTCGACGCCGTCGATTTCGGTGCCCTCGGGCAGGCTGGGCAGGTGATCGATGCTGACCTGGTCGGCCGCCACGTCCTCGAGCCGGCCGCTGTCCACGTGGAAGAAGTGGTGATGCGGCTCGAGGTTGGTGTCGTAGAACAGGCGGCTGGGATCGACCACCACTTCGCGGATCAGGCCCTTGCCGGCAAACAGGCCCAGGGTGTTGTAGACGGTGGCCTTGGAGACGCTGCTGTCCACCTCGACCAGGCGTGCGAGCACCTGCTCGGCCGAGACGTGCTGGGCACAGCTGAAGAGAACCTGCCCGATCTCCACGCGCTGCTGCGTGGGCGTCACGCCGTGATCGCGCAGCAGTGCGATCACCTCTGCGCGCGACCTGGCCGGGTTGTGAAACGGTACTGTCATGGATAGGTAGTATACGCGCTTTTTAGATCGAGTCTATTTTTTGCCGCTAGCTCCTGTTAACCATGACTTTAATGGGGGGAAGCGGGCGCGTAGGGCTGCGGGTCGAGCACGGGGCTGCGGCCGAGCAGGAGATCGGCCGCCAGCCAGGCCGAGGCGAGTCCCAGCACCACGCCGTTGCGGTAGTGCCCGGCGTTGACGTAGAGCCCCTCGACCTGCGGGTGTGCGCCGATGTAGGGGATGCCCTGCGGCGAGCCGGGCCGCAGGCCGGCCCAGTGCTTCACCACCGGGTAGTCGGCCAGCGCAGGCACGCGCTCGATGGCCGCGGCGTGCAGCTCCTCCATGGCCGCCTGGGTGGTGCCCTTGTCGAAGCCCACGTGTTCCAGGGTGCTGCCGCAGAGGATGTGCCCGTCGCGGCGCGGGATGAGGTAGCGGTCGTCGGCCAGCACGATGCGGCTCAGCACGCCGGGCCGCGCACCGAACAGGATCATCTGCCCGCGCACGGGCTCGACCGCGATGGCGAGCCCCGCCCCGGCCAGCAGCCCCGCGCTCCAGGCGCCACTGGCCACCAGCACGCGCTCGGCGCGGATCTCGCCCGCCGGCGTGGCCACGCCACGCACGCGGCCCCGCTCGATCAGCAGGCGCTCCACCGGCGTCTGCTCGCGGCAGGCGATACCCCGGCTGGCCAGGCTGCCGCGCAGGGCCTTCACCAGTCGCGGATTGCGAATCTGGGCGACCTCCGGCATCCACAGCCCCTCGTGCCGGCCGTCGGCCAGGGCGGGCTCGATCTCCGCCACGGCCGACGGCGCCACCCGTTCCAGCGCCAGCCCGTGGCGCCTCGCCCAGGCCAGCGCCGTATCTGCCTCCCCGGCCTCGTCCAGCATCAGCAGGCCGCTTTGCGTCCACTCGGGATCGACGCCGGATTCCGCCGCCAGGGCCCCGGCCAGGGCCGCATAGTGCTGCTGGCCGTAGGTGGCCAGCGCCGTGACGGGGTCCGGGTAGCGCCAGGGATAGAGAGGCGAGAGGATGCCGCCGCCGGCCCAGGAGGCCTCGTGGCCGGGCACGGACTGGTCGAGGACCAGGACCTCGGCGCCGGCGTCGTGCAGGTAACGCGCCGTCAGCATGCCGAGCAAGCCGCCGCCGACGATCAGGCAATCCGTCATGGGGCGTTTCCGATAGGGTAACGATGAAGTGGAGCGGGTGAAGGGAATCGAACCCTCGTATGCAGCTTGGGAAGCTGCCGTTCTACCATTGAACTACACCCGCCGCGGTGCGGCTCATTCTATGCGCGGCCCTGCCGCCGGACAAGTGGCGGACCGCACGGGTTCACGACGGACCGCGCTCGGGCCGCCGACGCAGCGCCACCCCCGTGACCAGGGCGGCGGCTGCCAGTGTCCAGACGATCGCCGGCCCCGCCGGCAGATCGGCCAGGGCCGCGATGACCAGACCCGCGACCCAGGCCGTCACGCCCAGTGCGGCGGCCAGCCAGGCACCACCCCGGCCGTGCACGGCCAGCGCCGGGATGATGAGGCTCGCGAACACGAGGTAGACCCCCACCAGCTGCACCGAGGCGGTGATCGCCAGGGCGAACAGCACGTAGAAGCGCGGACCACGGCGCCAGCCCGGCCGGCCGAACCACAGGGCCAGCAGCCCGGCATACAGCAGGGCGACCGGGCCGAGCCGGGCCCAGTCCACCCACAGCACCTGCCCCGCCAGCAGGTCACCGACCATGCCGGCGGCATGGGGGTCCTTCGCCACCACCAGCAGGGCGGCGCTGGCCGCCAGCACGAAGGCCGTGCCGATGAAGGCCTCCTGCACGTTCGCCAGCCGCCGCTCGAAGGCCGAGAGCAGCAGCGCCCCCAGCACCGCGGCACCAAAGGCCATGGCCTGTACGGCCAGACCCCCGCCCCAGCCCAGCACGTGGCCGAGCACCACGCCCAGGCCCGCGATCTGGGCCACGGCCAGGTCCATGAAGATAATGCCTCGCGCCAGCACCTCGCGCCCCAGGGGGATGTGGGTGGCGAGCACCAGCAGGCCGGCCGCGAAGGCCGGCAGCAGGATGCCCGCATCCAGGCCCTCGAGGCTCATGGCGCAACCCCCTCCAGGGCCGTGACGATGCGCTCGAACAGGGCCTGGAGGTCGCCCGCCTCGCCGCCCACCGTGTGCGGCAGCACCAGCACCGGCACCCCGGTGCGCGCGGCCAGCCAGTCGGCGGGGCGGGGATCCTGATAGTTGGTGCGCAGGATGGCGCCCACCGGCTGCCCGGCCAGCCCCGCCTCCAGGCGCGCCAGGTGCCCGCTGCTTGGCGGCACCCCGGGCAGCGGCTCGAGCTTGCCAGTGATCTCCAGCCCCAGCCAGGCGGCCAGATACAGCCAGTCCTCGTGGTGGGCGACCACGCGCAGGCCGTGCAGCCGCGCGGCACGCGCCTCCCAGCCGGCCAGGGCCTCGGTCCAGCGGCCCTCGAAGTCGGCCAGCCGCGCCCGGTAAAGCGCCGCCCCGTCCGGGTCGAGCGCGGCCAGGCGTTCGGCCAGCACCGGGGCCAGACGGGCGATCAGGCGCGGATCGAGCTGCAGATGGGGATTGCCCTCGGCATGGATGTGCCCCTGCCCGCGGTCGACCTGGTCAGGCGCACCCAGCAGGGGCACGTGCCCGGCGGTCAAGAGGTGCCCGGGGCGGCCCGGCTGTACGGCCGGGTTGTTGGCCCGGCGCAGCAGCATGGGCAGCCAGCCCTCCTCCAGGCCGGCGCCGGTGCAGACCAGCAGGTCCGCCCGGCGCAGCTGGCTGATGAGACTCGGCCGCGCCTGGATGTAGTGCACGTCCTGTGCGGCGTGGGTGGCACTGGTGACCTCCACCCGCTCGCCGCCGAGCTCGGTGGCGAGCGCCGCCCATTCGGGTTCGCAGGCGAAGACCCGCAACCCGGCCGCCTGGGCCGGGTGCAGGACCGCCAGGGCGCCGATGAGCAGCCATGGCATGAATGTTTTCACTGATCCCTCCTCAGAACGCGTGGGCGCCGTGTGCGCCCAGGCTCATCACGTACTGCAGGACCCAGACGTTGTTCACCCCGTCACCCTGCGTCTCGTCACGGTTGTACTGCAGACGGATGCGGCTGAACTCGCTGGGCGAGTAGTCCACCATGGCGCCCCAGCGCACGGGGTCGTCGCCGTCCTGCAGACCGGACTCCTCCAGCACCTCGTCCGGGGTCAGGCCGGCGGTGAGACCCAGCACCGTCAGGTCGTTGGCCGTCGACAGGCGCTCGTAGCGCAGACCGGCGCGCCAGCGGGGGTTGAAGCCGTACACGCCCTCCACGTACCAGCCCCGCTGGGTGCCGTCGTAGGCCAGCTCGGCGCTCTCCCCGGCCTCGGCGAATTCCACCGCCCCGCGCTCGTCGCGGTAGAAGTACTCGCCCTGCAGGGTGAGGCTGCGCCGGCGGTAGTCGCCGTTGGGCGCCCACTTCCAGACGACATCGGCGATCAACAGGTCGGAATCGCCGGTGAACTCGACGTCCGGCCCCACGGCACCGCCATGGGCGTGGCCACCTCCCTCGCGCCCGGCCGGACTGGCCCACAGGGCCGACAGGCCCGCCCGCCAGGCGTGACTGCGGCCGACGTCGCCGCCGATGCGGGCGAAGGCCGTGGCCACGTCACCGAAGTCGGGGTCGGTCCCGCCGGGGAAGCGGCCGCCCTGGTAGAACTCCGTGCCCAGCTCCAGGTAGAGGTCGGTGGGCGCCACCCAGCTCGCGCGGATGCCGTCGTCGCCGAACTGTCCGCCGAGGAAGGCGATGTAGGGCAGGGGCGCGTCATGGAAATTCCAGGCATGCGGGTGATGCTGGTTGAGGTAGCCGATGCCCGAGTAGAAACGACCGAAGCGCAGCCCGGTCCCGCCCGGCAGGCCGAGGGTATCGAAGAAGGCCTCCTCGATGTCGAGCTCCGCCCCCTCCTCGCCGTCGTGCAGCCCCAGGGTGAGCTGGCCGTAGAAACGCTGGTCGACATTGGCCGAGAGGATGAGCTCGCTCTCGTTCAGGCTCAGGCCCTCGGGCACGTAGTCGGTCTCCCCGCCCAGCTGGAAACCGGCCAGCTCGCGTTCGAGGGCGTCGTCGTAGCTCACGTACGAGCCCATGACGATGGCCGAGATGGCCGGATTGAAGGCGTTGCTGCCGGGCGACCGGCTGCCCGTGGCGCCCATGGCCGGCAACGCCTGCCCGGCCTCCAGGGCGCGCAGCCGCGCCTCGTAATCGGCCTTCAGGGCCTCGATCTCGGCCTGCAGGGCGGCCGTGTCGGACTCCGCCGCCAGGGCGGTGGAGAGACTCATCACACCGCCCAGGCAGGCGGCGGCAAACAGGACATGTTTCATATGCAATCCCCAGTAAAAATCCACGATATGGCGCACTGCCACCCGACGGGATCGCAGTGCGCGTTCAGACAGGCTGGATCAGCGGATCAGACCGGGGGTGCGCGGGGCGCGTAGGGACGGTGGGGCGGCGGGAACAGGCCGTCGGCCAGGACAATGACCGGCGCCTCGAAGCGGGCATCCGGGAGGACCAGGCCGGGCGGGCTGGCCGTCGGCGCGCCGCCCAGGTGGGCGAGCAGGCTGACGTCACAGGACTCGCCGTGGGCATGGGCATCGGCATCCAGGGCGTGCGCGAACAGGCCCGCCTGCGCGCTGACGAACAGCAGCAGGACGAGAAGTGGCCAGCGCCAGTGACGGATGCGGCGTGTGAACACGGGTGTCTCTCCGGACGAAGGCCCCCATCATACCCATCCGGGAGCCCGATGCACGCAATCCGATGCCTGGTTTCGTGTAAAATGCGGCCTTCGTCAATCACCCATACACCGTGCACGACCCGACACCATGCAGATCCTGCTCAACGGCGAACCCCGCGAGATCCCGGACGCGCTCACCGCGGCCGGCCTGATCGCGCTCCTCGACCTCTCCGGCAGGCGCCTGGCCATGGAGGTCAACGAGGAGATCCTGCCGCGCAGCCGCTTCGAGAGCCACGTGCTCGCCGCCGGCGATAAGGTCGAGATCGTGCATGCCATCGGTGGCGGCTGAGGCCGCCATCCCGACGCCACAGGCCCGCATCCACAGGTGACCCATGTCCAGCGTACCCGATACCCACGCCTCCACCACCCATGACCCGCTCGTCATCGCCGGGGTCGAATACCGCTCGCGCCTGCTGGTCGGCACCGGCAAGTACAGGGACATGGACGAGACCAAACGCGCCATCGAGGCCTCCGGCGCCGAGATCATCACGGTGGCGATCCGCCGCACCAACATCGGCCAGAACCCGGACGAGCCCAACCTACTCGACGTGCTGCCGCCGGACCAGTACACCTACCTGCCGAATACCGCCGGCTGCTACTCGGCCAAGGACGCGGTGCGCACCTGCCAGCTCGCGCGCGAGCTGCTCGACGGCCACGACCTGGTGAAGCTCGAGGTGCTGGGCGACGAGAAGACCCTCTACCCGCACATCACCGAGACCCTGAAGGCGGCCGAACAGCTGGTGGCCGACGGCTTCAGGATCATGGTCTACACCAACGACGACCCGATAATGGCCAGGGAACTCGAGCAGATCGGCTGCGTGGCGGTGATGCCGCTGGCCGGCCCCATCGGTTCGGGCCTGGGCATCCAGAACCGCTACAACGTAATGGAGATCGTGGCGAACGCGAATGTGCCGATCCTGGTGGACGCCGGCGTCGGCACCGCCTCGGACGCGGCCATCGCCATGGAGATGGGCTGCGATGGCGTACTCATGAACACGGCGATCGCGGCGGCCAAGAACCCGGTGCTGATGGCCTCGGCCATGAAGAAGGGCATCGAGGCCGGGCGCGAGGCCTTCCTCGCCGGACGCATGCCACGCAAGCGCTACGCCTCGGCCTCCTCGCCCATCGACGGCACCTTCTTCTGAGCCACGCGGTGACCGACGAGACCCCGAGAAGACGCCTCATCCGCAGCTTCGTACGCCGCGAGGGGCGGCTCACGCCCGGCCAGCAGCGCGCGTTGGAAACCCTGTGGCCCCGCTTCGGCCTGGACCTGCCGGCGCAGTCCGATGACCTGAAGGCCCTGCTGGCCGGCGAGCGCCCCGTCACCCTGGAGATCGGCTTCGGCAACGGCGCATCGCTGGCGCAGATGGCGGCGGCCGACCCGGAGCAGCTGTTCATCGGCATCGAGGTCCACCGCCCGGGCGTCGGCCACCTGCTGCAGCTGGTGGAGAAGGACGGGCTCGAGAACGTCCGCGTGATCTGCGACGACGCCGTCGAGATCCTGAAGGCCCACATCCCGGACGCCAGTCTCGACCGCCTGCTGCTGTTCTTCGCCGACCCCTGGCCGAAGAAGCGGCACCACAAGCGCCGCATCGTCCAGCCAAACTTCGTCGAACTGGTGGCGAAAAAGCTCAAATCAGGGGGTATCTTCCACATGGCCACCGACTGGGAGCACTACGCCGAACACATGCGCGAGGTGCTGGAGGCGGCCCCGGACTTCGAGAACGTGATGGGGCCCGGCCAGTACAGCGAGCGCCCGGACTACCGGCCGGTCACCAAGTTCGAGCAACGCGGCCAGCGCCTGGGCCACGGCGTCTGGGACCTGCTCTACCGGCGGCGCTGACGCGCGCCAGAGGCCCAAGACGACGACGCCCGCAGGCTGCGGGCGTCCGGCACCATCAGGCGGGCCCTACATCAGGCGGGCATTGACCAGGAAGTGCACCCAGATGCTGGCCGCGTATCCCAGGGCGATGGCCCAGGTCCACTTCAGGTGGGCGAAGAAGGTGTAGACACCGCGCGCCTGCCCCATCAGCGCCACGCCGGCGGCGGACCCCACCGACAGCAGCGAGCCGCCGACCCCGGCGGTGAGCGTCACCAGCAGCCACTGCCCGTCGCTCATGTCCGGCGTCATGCTCAGCACGGCGAACATCACCGGGATGTTGTCTACCACCGCCGAGAGCAGGCCGACCAGTATGTTGGCGTTGGTCGCGCCCAGGCCGTGATACATCCACTCCGAGACCAGGGCGAGATAGCCGAGGGTGCTCAGGCCGCCCACGCAGAGGATCACGCCGTAGAAGAACATCAGCGTGTCCCACTCCGCGCGCTTCATGGAGATGAAGATGTCGAAGGGCTTCTGCCGCGGCTTGTAGTGGCGGGACAGCTCGGAGGCATTGCTCTCGAAGCCCACCTCGTCCGGCCCCGACAGCGTGTCGGCCTCCCGGCCGGCACGCAGCTCGTGGCGGCGCAGGAAGTAGCCGTACACCTTGAGCACCCCAAGGCCCATCATCATGCCGAGCATCGGCGGCAGGTGCAGCTGGTTGTGGAAGCTCACCGCCGTGGCGATGGTGGCGACGAAGAGGAAGATGGTGATGAAGCCGCCCTTCTTCACCCGTACCGCCTCCTTCAGCGGCGCGGGCCGCCCCTTCTCCACGGCCAGCGACATGAACAGCGCGGGCACGAACCAGTTCACCAGGGCCGGCAGGAACAGGTGGAAGAAGTCGCCGAAGGGCAGGATGCCCCGCTGCCAGACCATCAGGGTGGTGATGTCGCCAAAGGGGCTGAAGGCCCCGCCGGCGTTGGCGCCCACCACGATGTTGATGCAGGCCAGGGCCACGAACTTCGGCCGGCCACCCCCCACGGCCATGACCACCGCACCCATCACCAGCGCAGTGGTGAGGTTGTCGGCCACCGGGGAGATGGAGAAGGCCAGCAACCCGGTGATCCAGAACAGGGCGCGCAGGGACAGGCCGCGCGTCACCAGCCAGGCGCGCAGGGCGTCGAACACGCCGCGCTCCTCCAGGGTGTTGATGAAGGTCATCGCCGCCAGCAGGAACAGCAGCAGCTCCACGTACTCGAGCAGGTTGTGCTCCAGCGCGCCCTGCATGGCCGCCTGGGCCTCGCTGCCCTGGTAGGCCAGCCCCACCAGCAGCCAGATCAGGCCGGCCGCGACCAGCACGGGCTTGGACTTGCGCAGGTGGATGAGGTCCTCGGCAATGACCAGGAGGTAGGCGATGACGAAGATGCCCACCGCCAGGTAGCCGTAGGTGCTGGCGGTGAAATCGAGCAGGGCCCCACCGCCCTCCGCGGCCAGCGCGGCGGGGGCGGCGAGCAGCAACAGCAGCGGCAGGCAGCGCAACAGACGTGACATGGGACGATCCTTTGGCTTTTTTATTAGAAACCCTGGGGGGCAGGCCGGGCGGCGCCCGGCGCGGCGCATGCTACCACAGCCGGGGCGAAACACCGCCGTCGGCGACCCCTCCCAGAGCACCGCCAACCGCCCGCCGGCAAAGGGCCAAACGGCGGCCAACTTGGAAAAACCCAGCCCCGGTGGGATAATGCGCGTCATTTTTCGCCTGCACATATGATAACGACTCGGGGAAGCACGGCATGACTGAAGCATTGACGCTGACGCCGCAGATGATGGTGGTCCTGGGGCTATTGGGCTTCACCATCTTTCTGTTCGTCTCGGAGATCGTCCCGGTGGACGTGGCCGCCATCATCGTCATGGTGCTGCTCGGGCTGGTCACCCTGATCCCCGGCATGGAGAACGTGGCCGACACCGCCCACCTCTTCGACGGCTTCGCCTCCAACGCGGTGATCTCGATCATCGCCGTCATGATCATCGGCGCCGGCCTGGACAAGACCGGGATCATGAGCAAGGTGGCCAGCTTCATCCTCCGTCGCGGCGGCACCACCGAGGCCCGCATCATCCCGATGATCTCGGGCACCGTGGGCATCATCTCCAGCTTCATGCAGAACGTGGGCGCGGCCGCCCTGTTCCTGCCGGTGGTCTCGCGCATCTCGGCACGCACCGGCCTGCCCATGTCCCGCCTGCTCATGCCCATGGGCTTCACCGCCATCCTCGGCGGCACCATGACCATGGTCGGCTCCAGCCCGCTGATCCTGCTCAACGACCTGCTGCCCGAGGGCATGGAACAGTTCGGCCTGTTCGACGTGTCGGCCATCGGCATCGCCCTGGTCGCCACCGGCATCCTCTACTTCGTGCTGGCCGGGCGCTACGTGCTGCCGGCCACCAGGTCCGAGGGCGTGGATGGCGAGAACACCATGGACTACCTCAAGCGCGTCTACGGCCTGGAATACAACCTCACCGAGATGGTGGTGCCCAAGGACAGCCCCCTCGTCGGCAAGCAGGTGCAGGAAGTCGAACGCGCCCACCGCGTGCGCCTGATCGGCCTGCTGCGCGGCAGCGACATGCGCGTGGCCCCGCATCGCGAGGTCGTCATCGAGCCCGGTTCGGTGCTCGGCGTCCTGGCCCGCGCCGAAGGCTGCGCGGAATTCGCCAAGAACAACGGCCTGCAGACGCGCCGCGAGCTCGAGGCCTTCTCCGAGACCCTCATCCCCACCAAGGCGGGGATCTGCGAGGTGGTCATTCCGCCGCGCTCCGACCTGGTCGGCAAGAGCCTGAGCGAGGTCTGGATGCGCAAGACCTACGGCCTGTCCGTGCTGGCCATCCACCGCGGCGAGAAGACCCTCACCCAGAACCTGCGCGACGAGGTCCTGCACGCCGGCGACACCCTGGTCTGCCACGCCTACTGGAACGCCCTGGCGCGCCTGGAGAAGGACCGCAACTTCGTGGTCGTCACCCAGAACTACCCGCACGAAGAACTGCGCCCGCAGAAGGTGGGCTATGCCGCCGCCTTCTTCGCCCTCGCCGTCGCCCTGATCCTGGCCGACCAGTTCGTGCCGGGCATCGACATCCGCCTGTCGCTGTCGCTGCTGGTCGGTGCCGTGGGCATGATCATCACCGGCGTGCTCAGCATCGAGGAGGCCTACAAGGCCGTCTCCTGGAAGACCGTGTTCCTGCTCGCCTCGCTGATCCCGCTGGGGGCCGCCGTGCAGGACACCGGCACCGCCGCCTGGATCGCACAGGAAGTGCTCGCCCTGCTCGGCGACGTCTCGCCCTGGGTGCTGCAGGCCGCCATCGCCATCCTGGCCACCTTCTTCACGCTGGTGATGTCCAACGTGGGCGCCACCGTGCTGCTGGTGCCGCTGGCGGTCTCCATCGCCATGGCGGCCCAGGCCAGTGGCATCGACGCCGATCCGCGCGTGTTCGCGCTGACCGTGGCCATCGCCACCTCCAACTCCTTCCTCATCCCCACCCACCAGGTGAACGCCCTGATCATGGGCCCGGGTGGCTATCGCGTGAAGGACTACATGAAGGCCGGCGGCATCATGACCGTGCTGTTCCTCGTGGTCAGCCTCGTCATGCTGAACGTGGTCTTCTAGCAGACAGACAACAGGGCCCGGGGCAAACCGCCGGGCCGGCGGCCGCCACGGCGGCCTGCACCGGATTCAACGACTCAATGCAAGCTTCAAGGGAGTAGACATCCATGTCGAAAAAGCACCCGATTGTTGCCGTGACCGGCTCTTCCGGCGCCGGCACCACCACCGTCAAGCGCGCCTTCGAACACATCTTCGAACGCGAGACCATCAAGCCGCTGATCATCGAGGGCGACAGCTATCACCGCTACAACCGCGTCGAGATGAAGGCGCAGATGAAGAAGGAAGAAGAGGCCGGCAACCGGCACTTCTCCCACTTCGGCGAGAACGCCAACCTCTTCGACAAGCTGGAAGAGACCTTCAAGACCTACGCCGAGTCCGGCAAGTGCCAGCGCCGTTACTACCTGCACAGCGACGAAGAGGCCGCCGAGCACAACGCGCGTCTGGGCACCAGCCTCAACCCGGGCGAGTTCACCCCCTGGGAAGACATCAGCGAAAAGACCGACCTGCTCTTCTATGAAGGCCTGCACGGCCTGGTGAAGACCGACAAGGCCGACGTCGCACAGCACGTCGACCTGGGCGTGGGCGTGGTGCCCATCGTCAACCTGGAGTGGATCCAGAAGATCTTCCGCGACAACGCCGAGCGCGGCTACGACGCCGAGGTCATCGTCGACACCATCCTGCGTCGCATGCCCGACTACGTGAACTGCATCACCCCGCAGTTCGGGCTCACCGACATCAACTTCCAGCGCGTGGCCACGGTGGACACCTCCAACCCGTTCATCGCCCGCGACATCCCCACCCCGGACGAGAGCTTCGTCATCGTCCGCTTCCAGGACCCGGCCAAGTTCGGCGTGGACTTCCCCTACCTGCTGAACATGATCCCGAACTCCTTCATGTCGCGCCGCAACACCATCGTGGTGCCGGGCAGCAAGATGGGCTACACCATGGAACTGGTGCTGGCGCCGATCATCGGCGAGATGATCAGCAAGCGGTAGGCTCGCGCCTCACCCGCCAGGCCAAGGCCCCTGACCGGCAAACCGGCAGGGGCCTTTTTTTTGGGGGGACATTGAGGCGTCAGACGAAAGAAAGACGGGGCCTTACACCCCGCTCCCCTGTTCCACCTCAGAACAGGGCCATCTCCATCTCGAGATAGACGAAGCTCGCGTTGCGCCGGTGGTTTTCCTCGTACAGGCGGCTGCCTTCCCATTCCGGGAAGTGCGAGCGGTTCACCGCCTCGCTCAGACTCAGCCCGTTCTCGATCGCCTCGGCCATCTCGTCGCGCAGGCGCTGCACGTAGGCGCGCGTGTCGCCGACCATGGGAAACGGCGCGGTCTGCGCGCTGCCGTGACCGGGGACCATGAGCGTTGCATCCGCGAAGGTCTCCAGCAGCCAGTCCTGCCCCTCGATGATCTGCCGGCTGTCGCCGTCACCCATGAAGGTGGTGCGCTGATTGAAGGCCAGATCCGAGATCCAGACGATGTCCGCCTCGACCTGGTGCACGACCAGGTCACCGTAGGAATGGTGTTTGCCGGCGTTGTAGATATCGAAGTGCTGGCCGCCGAGCGTGATGCGCTGCGGCTCGCCCAGCCGCGGCCGGTCGACCAGCATGTCGGGGCGCACACCCTCGAAGCCCGCCATGTCCTCACCGATCAGCTCGCGGCGGTAAGCGGCCGATTCGGCCAGGGTCTCGGAGCCGAGATACTCGAGCACGCCGGGATGACCGACGATGGTGACGCCATCCAGCGCACGAAACGCCACCGCCCCGTAGGCATGATCCGGATGGCTGTGGGTGAGGATCAGGTAGCGCACCGGCCGGTCGGTCACCTGGCGGATGGTGGCGATCATGCGACGCGCGAGCCGTGGCGTACCCAGGCTGTCGATCACCACCACGCCCTCGGGGGTCACCACGAAACCGGCGTTGCCGTTGAAACCCCGGTTGTGTTCGTCCACCTGGGCAATGTTGCCGTAGAAGAAGTAGGTGTCCGGGGCGAGCCGATAGTAGGGCAGCGGCTCGTCATCCGGCGCATCGGCGCGCACCACGATATTGGGCAGCGTCTGCGTGTCGATCGCGCTGGGCGGCAGGACGTTGTCCGGGTGTTGCTCGGCGTACTCGGGGTTCTGCAGTGCGCCGGGCTGCGCGCTGGCCACCGTCGACAGCAGCAGGATGCCGGCGAGAAACAGGTGTCTGGTTGCCGTGGGTGTGACCATGGTGCCTCCTCGGGCCCGGGTCACGATGGCAGCGCCCATGACCTGGGCCGCCGCCCGCGCGCCGGCTGGCGCGCGAACGCCTGATGGGTTCGGGTAACCGGAGAGTCTAGTTCACCTGCCGCATGCTGCAGGCAGCGCGCGCGGCAGACTCGATTCAGGCGGCCGCCTCGGCTGCGGGCTCTGCCCGCATGGCACGCCGCAGGCGGTAATCCACCAGCAGGAAGCCGAAGGGGATCACGCCGAGCAGGAAGATCAGCAGCCAGTAGCCGATGGACCAGCCCTGCAGATGGCTGACGCCCAGCGCCATGCCGGCATAGAGCAGGAACAGGATGCCGTGGGTCATGCCGACATAGAACACGGGCTCGGGCATGCCGGCGTAGTACTTCAGCGGCATGGCGACGAACAGAAGGGCCAGCAGCGAGCAGCCCTCGATCAGGCTGACGAGACGGAACAGTTTCATGGCGGGCTTCCGATGAGAGGTGGTGTCGTGATGCCACCCTACCCGAATCCGGCCAGCCGGGCGAGCCGTCTGCTGACTGGCCGGCCGGGCACGCCCGACGAGCGGCGCGTCATCCCCCTGCGGGACGTCGGGTAGTGGCGCGCGCGGCAGATGTTATGCTTGATGCATATCCACACGACGCCCCGATCATGCCGCTGTTTCGCCGCCAACCGGACCCTGCCACCCAGCTAGACGCCTTTTTTGCCCGCTTCGCCGGCAAGCACCTGGTCGTGCACCGCGGCTTTCCGGACAGCTGGCTGGAAGAACTCATGAAGCAGGCGGGCGGCGCCGGCTACTTCCGCCTCGACCTGCGCCAGATGGATCGCCGCAGGCCCGCCCCCGTCGAGTGGGTGGCGCAGACCTTCCTGGAGCCGCTGGACCTGCCGCTGCCGCTGTTCGTCCTCGTGCGCGAGGACGAGCTGCTGCTACGCCACCTCACGCGCGGCGGCCAGGCCGTGCACCCCAGCGAGATACTGTGGTTCCTGGACGAGATCGGGACGCGCCACCACGCGCGGCTGGCTCGCCGGGCACCGGGGGTGCTGGAGACCACGCGCGGCATCCCCGTCGAGGACAATGAACCCGAATCCATGTTGAACCTATGACCACCACCTTCGCACTCGCCCATACCACCGGCACCGACGCCGGTCCGCTGGCCCGCCGGCTGCTGGACCAGCTCGGCGACCTGCCCGCGGGGGCCAATGTCGGCTTCATCTACGCCACCGACGCCCTGGCCCGCGAGCTGCCCGCCCTGCTGCGGCTGCTGAAGGACGGCACGGGCATCGACACCTGGGTCGGCACGGTGGGCATCGCCATCAGCGTCACGGCGCACGAATACTACGACCAGCCGGCCGTGGCGGTCCTGGCGGGGCGGCTGCCGGCGGACAGCTTCCGGCTGATCGGCCCGGCGACCGAACAGGCCCCCGGGCTGCCGTCCGACACCGCCTTCGCCCTGGTCCACGGCGATCCCGGCAACCCCGCCACCCCGGCGCTGATCGAGGGTCTGGGCCGCCATCCCGAGGCCTTCGTCAACGGCGGCATCACCTCCTCGCAGAGCGACAACCTGCAGGTGGCCGGCGAGGTCTGCCAGGGCGGCATCTCCGGCATCGCCTTCACCCCGGCAGTGTCGGTCATCACCAGCCACACCCAGGGCTGCACGCCCATCGGCCCCAAACACCGCATCACCGACTGTCAGCGCAACATCCTCGCCGGGCTGGACCAGCGCCCCGCGCTCGACGTGTTCGTGGATGACATCGGCGAGGTG
>JAJLKJ010000064.1:0-36569 GCA_033839185.1 Gammaproteobacteria bacterium | reverse complement strand
GTTCGACGACATGGTTACCGCCCCGCTGCACGGTTTTGCCGGCGTGGACGACTACTATGCGCGCGCCAGCTCGCGCCAGTTCCTGGCCGGCGTGCAACGCCCCACCCTCGTCCTGCATGCGCGCAACGACCCCTTCATGTTCGCGCACTCCGTGCCGACCGCGCAGGAGTTGTCACCCCACATCCGGCTGGAACTGAGCGAACACGGCGGCCACGTGGGCTTCGTCGAGGGCCGGATACCGGGCCTTGCACGCTACTGGCTGGAGCGGCGCATCCCGCAGTGGCTGGGGGAGACGTTGGTGTAGGAGGTTGTCCGGGCATCATCATTCCTGCGCAGGCAGGAATCCATAGCGGCAGGCAGGCATGACGTGAAAGGTGATTTGCCACAGAGGACACAGAGAAAGGCATACATACCCACCTTTGAGCCCTGTGTGGCAAAAAAGCAAAAGGGGCCCGAAGGCCCCTTTTGCATATCCGGCGCGTTGGTCGGCCGGACTCAGTCGTTGACCGCCTTCATGCTCAGGCGGATGCGGCCCTGCTTGTCGATCTCCAGGACCTTGACCTTGACGATGTCGCCCTCGGACAGTTTGTCCGCCACGTTCTCCACGCGCTCGTTCGAGATCTGGGAGATGTGCACCAGGCCGTCACGGCCCGGCAGGATGGTGACGAAGGCACCGAAGTCCATGATCTTGGCGACCTTGCCCTCGTAGATCTTGTCCACCTCGACGTCGGCGGTGATCTCCTCGATGCGGCGACGGGCCTCTTCACCCGCGGCCTGGTCGACACTGGCGATCTTGATGGAGCCGTCGTCGCTGATGTCGATGGTGGCACCGGTCTCTTCGGTGATGGCGCGGATCACTGCACCACCCTTGCCGATCACGTCGCGGATCTTGTCCGGGTTGATCTTCATGGTGATGAAGCGCGGCGCCCACTCGGACATCTCCTGGCGCGGTGCGTTGATGGCCTCGGCCATCTTCTGCAGGATGTGCATGCGACCTTCGCGGGCCTGGCCCAGCGCGATCTCCATGATCTCGCGGGTGATGCCGTCGATCTTGATGTCCATCTGCAGGGCATTGATGCCCTCGGCGGTACCGGCGACCTTGAAGTCCATGTCGCCCAGGTGATCCTCGTCACCCAGGATGTCGCTGATCACGGCGAACTTCTCGCCTTCCTTGATCAGGCCCATGGCGATACCGGCCACCGGGGCCTTGATCGGCACGCCGGCATCCATCAGCGCGAGGCTGGTGCCGCAGACCGAGGCCATGGAGCTGGAGCCATTGGACTCGGTGATCTCCGAGACCACACGGATGACATAGGGGAAGTCGTTGTCGTTCGGCATCACGGCCTGGATGCCGCGCTTGGCCAGGCGGCCGTGACCGATCTCGCGACGCTTGGGCGAGCCCATGAAACCGGTCTCGCCCACGCAGTAGGGCGGGAAGTTGTAGTGGAGCATGAAGTTTTCCTTCCGCTCCCCTTCGATCGCATCGATGATCTGCGCATCGCGGCCGGTGCCCAGGGTGGCAACCACCAGGGCCTGGGTCTCGCCGCGGGTGAACAGCGCCGAGCCGTGGGTACGCGGCAGCACGCCGACGCGGGATTCGATGTGACGCACGGTCTTCGTGTCGCGACCGTCGATGCGCGGCTCGCCGGCGAGGATGCGACCGCGCACGATCTTCTTCTCCAGCTTGCCGAAGGCGCCCTTGACCTCGTCGACGCTCGGGCCGGCTTCGTCGTCGGTGGCCAGCTTCTCGACCACGGCGTCGCGAATCGCGGCCACGCGGTTCTGGCGCTCGAGCTTGTCGGCCACCTGGTAGGCGGCGGTGAGTTCGGCCTCGGCGGCCGCGGCCACGGCGGCGGCGAGCGACTCGTCGACGGCCGGCGCGGTCCATTCCCAGGCCGGCTTGCCGGCCTCGGACTTGAGTTCATTGATGGCCTGGATGGCGGCGAGCATCTGCTCGTGACCGAAGATCACGGCACCCAGCATCACCTCTTCCGACAGCCCCCTGGCCTCGGATTCCACCATCAGCACGGCCTTCTCGGTACCGGCCACGACCAGGTCCAGGTCGGAGTCGGCGAGTTCGGACATGTCCGGGTTGAGCAGGTATTCACCGTTGCGATAACCCACGCGCGCGGCGCCGATCGGACCCTGGAAGGGCATGCCCGAGAGGGCCAGCGCCGCGGAGGCACCGATCATGGCGGGGATGTCCGGATCGATCTCCGGGTTCACCGACATGACGGTGGCCACCACCTGGACTTCGTTGGTGAAGCCCTTGGGGAACAGCGGACGCAGCGGCCGGTCGATCAGGCGCGAAGTCAGCGTCTCCTTCTCGGAGGGACGGCCTTCACGCTTGAAAAAACCGCCGGGGATCTTCCCGGCGGCATAAGTCCTTTCCTGGTAGTTCACGGTCAGCGGGAAGAAGTCACGGCTCGGGTCCGCGTCCTTCTGCCCGACCGCCGTCACCAGCACCGACGTGTCGGCCATGTTGACCATCACGGCGGCGGAAGCCTGGCGGGCGATCTCACCGGTTTCGAGGGTAACGGTGTGCTTACCGTACTGGAACGACTTTTTGATCGGGGTCACTGATGAATATCCTGACGACTATTTGTGTTGTTCTTAGCGACGCAGACCCAGGGACGCGATCAGGTCCTGATAGCGCTTGAGGTCCTTGCTCTTGAGATAATCGAGCAGCTTGCGACGCTGGTTGACCATCTTCAGCAGGCCACGACGGGAATGGTGATCGTGCTTGTGATCCGCAAAATGCTGGGTCAGGTGGTCAATTCGCGCCGACAGCAACGCGACTTGTACCTCCGGGGACCCGGTATCGGATGCACCGCGGCCGTATTGTTCAACAACCGCCGCTTTCTGTTCTGCAGTAAGTGCCATCTTTCTCCAAAGCTCCAGATTAACTAAGTCACATGAAAAATAGGGTGTAGCAAGGCGGCGATTCTAGCAGAACCGGCCGCCCACTCCTAGTGCGAAGTGGCCTTCAGGCCTGAGAAATCAGCCGCTTGGGTCCAACCCGGCCATCGTCCAGGATCTGGCCGATGCCGATGAACTCCTCCTGCGGGCCGAGCAGCACCAGCAGCCCCCCGGCCGGCGCCCCCGGCACCTGCAGGGCCTGGCCGAGCCGCAGGTAGTGGGCGCCGTCGGCATCCAACACCACCCGCGGCCAGTGGGCGAGCGCGCTGGCCACCGGCATGAGAAAGCCATCCAGGACCTCGGGGCCCTGCTCGGCTGCGGCCTCCAGCTGCTCCAGGGTCACCATCTCCGGCTCATCGTAGGGCGCCACGCCCAGGCGGCGCAGCTTTGCCACGTGCGCCCCGCAGCCCAGGGCCTCGCCGATGTCCTCGACCAGGGTGCGGATGTAGGTGCCCTTGGAGCAGCGCACGTCCAGCTCCAGCTGCGCATCGTCCCGGCCGAGCAGCTGCAGCGCATGGATGACGACCGCCCGCGGCGGCCGTTCGACCTCGCGGCCCTGCCTGGCCAGTTCGTACAGCCGGCGACCGTCCTGCTTCACCGCCGAATACATGGGGGGGATCTGCTCGATGGGCCCGCGAAAGCGCGCCAGCACCGCCTCGATCTCGGCATCCGTGTACGCGCGCACCGGGCGGGTCTCGATCACCTCGCCCTCGGCATCCGCCGTGTCCGTGCGCTGGCCCAGGCGGGCCACGGTGCGGTAGTGCTTGTCGGCCTCGAGCAGGTAGGCGGAGATCTTGGTGGCCTCGCCGAAACACAGCGGCAGCAGGCCGGTGGCGAGCGGATCGAGACTGCCGGTGTGACCGGCCTTGCGGGCCTTGAGCAGACGCTTGACGCGCTGCAGGGCCTGGTTGGAGGTCAGTCCCGCCGGCTTGTCCAGCAGCACCACTCCGTCGATGTCGCGCAGGTCTTTCTTCTGACGTGCCATAGCCCGTTGCCGTTGACGATCACGCCCGTCGCGGCGCGTGGCGGCAACGGGGGAGGCCGTTCAGTCGTTGGATGGATCCGAGTCGTCGTCGTGCGCCTGGCGGTCGCGACGCACGGCCTCGTCGATGAGCGCCGACAGACGCGCTCCCTTGATGGAGGTCTCGTCGAAGACGAAGCGCAGCTCCGGCACCTGGCGCAGCCGCATGATATGGCTGAGCTGGCGGCGCAGGAACCCGGCGGCGCGGTTGAGACCGACCTGGGCCTCGCGCCCCGCCTTCTCGTCCTCGAACACGGTGAAGAATATCTTGGCGTAGGCGAGGTCTTTCGACACCTCGACGTCGCCCAGGGTCACCATGCCCACGCGCGGGTCCTTCACCTCGTCGCGGATCAGCTGCGCCAGTTCACGGCGCAGCTGCTCGGCGACCCGGTCGCTGCGGGAGAATTCACGCGGCATAATGGCCTGCCCCCGTCACGCGGCTCAGATGCTGCGGGCCACTTCGACGCGCTCGTAGACCTCGATGTGGTCGCCGGGCTTGACGTCGTTGTAGTTCTTCACCGCGATACCGCACTCGGTACCCATGCGCACCTCGTTGACGTCGTCGCGGTGACGGCGCAGCGATTCCAGCTCGCCCTCGTAGATCACGACGTTGTCGCGCAGCACGCGGATCGGGTTGCCGCGCTTCACGGACCCTTCCACCACCAGACAGCCGGCGACCGCACCCATGGCGGAGGAGCGGAACACGTCCTTCACCTCGGCCAGGCCGACGATCTCCTCGCGCACCTCCGGTGAGAGCATGCCGGACAGGGCCTGGCGCACATCGTCGATGGCATCGTAGATCACGCTGTAGTAGCGCAGGTCGACCTCGTTGTCCTCGGCCGCACGACGGGCGGCCGCATCGGCACGCACGTTGAAGCCGATCATGATCGCGCCCGAGGCCACGGCCAGGTTGACGTCGGATTCGCTGATGCCACCGACACCGGCGGCGATCACGTTCACCTTCACCTCGTCGGTGGAGAGCTTGACCAGCGAATCGCGCAGCGCCTCGGCACTGCCCTGCACGTCGGTCTTGAGCATGATGTTGAGCTCGGCGGCCTCGCCGTGCTGCATCTGGTTGAAGATCTGGTCGAGCTTGGCGGCCTGCTGGCTGGCAAGCTTCTTCTCGCGCAGCTTCTCCTGGCGCAGCTCGGCAACCTCGCGCGCCTTGCGCTCGTTCTCCACCGCCAGCACGTCGTCACCCGCGTTGGGCGTGCCGGACAGTCCCAGCACGGCCACCGGCATGGACGGACCGACTTCCTGCACCTGCTGGCCGTTCTCGTCGAACATGGCGCGCACGCGGCCGAACTCCTGGCCGGAGAGGATCATGTCACCGCGCTTCAGGCGGCCCTTCTGCACCAGGATGGTGGCCACCGGGCCACGGCCCTTCTCCAGCGAGGACTCGATGACGATGCCCGAAGCCGGGCCCTCGTCCGGGGCCTTGAGCTCCATCACCTCGGACTGCAGCAGCAGGGCGTCGAGCAGGGAATCGATACCCTCGCCGGTCATGGCGGAGACGTTCACGAACATGGTGTCGCCGCCCCACTCTTCCGAGATGACCTCGTACTTGGAGAGCTCGTTCTTCACCCGTTCCGGATCGGCCTCGGGCTTGTCGATCTTGTTCACCGCCACGACGATGGGCACACCCGCGGCCCGGGCATGCTGGATGGCCTCCTGGGTCTGCGGCATCACGCCGTCGTCGGCGGCCACCACCAGCACCACGATGTCGGTGGCCTGGGCGCCACGTGCACGCATCGCGGTGAAGGCCGCGTGGCCCGGCGTATCCAGGAAGGTGACCACACCCTTGTCGGTCTCGACGTGGTAGGCGCCGATATGCTGTGTAATGCCACCGGCTTCGCCCGAGGCCACCTTGGCGCGGCGGATGTAATCCAGCAGCGAGGTCTTGCCGTGGTCGACGTGACCCATCACGGTCACCACCGGCGGACGCGGCTTCTGCTCGCGGGTATCCTCTTCCTCGGACACGGCAATGATCTCGGACTCGGCATCGCGCTGCTCCATCGGCCGGCCCTTGTGGCCCAGCTCCTCGACCACCAGGATCGCGGTGTCCTGATCGATGGGCTGGTTGATGGTGGCCATCACGCCCATGCCCATCAGCGCCTTGATCAGCTCCGGGGCCTTCACGGCGAGCTTCTGCGCCAGCTCGGCCACAGTGATGTTTTCCGGCACCTCCACCTCACGCACTACCGGGGCGGTGGGCTTTTCGAAACCGTGCTTGCCGGCACCGGCGGCAGCCGGCTGACCCAGCGGTCGACGCGGCCCCTTCTTGCGACGGCGACCGGTCTTGTCGCTGGCGACGTGCAGCTCCTTGCGACCGTAACGCGTGGCGCCTTCGTCCTCGTCCTTGCCACCCTTGGCCTTGGTGCGCTTGCGCGCCGGCTCCTTGGCGGCAACGCGCGGCTCGGCCTCGGCGGCAACGCGCGCCTCCTGCTCGGCCAGTGCCTGCGCAGCCTCTTCCTCGGCCTTCTTGCGCGCCTCTTCCTCTTCGATCTTCTTGCGGGCAGCGTCTTCCTCGGCCTTCTTGCGCGCTTCTTCCTCTGCCTTGCGGGAGGCTTCCTGGGCCGCCTGGGCGACCTTGCGCTCTTCCTCGATCTGCTTGGCGATCTCGGCGGCACGGCTCTTCGGCGGCTCCGGCGCGGCTTCCGGCTCGGCCGTCGCCTCGACCGGCATCTCTTCTTCGGCGGCACGCTTCACGTAGGTGCGCTTCTTGCGTACTTCCACGCTCACCGTCTTGGCACGACCGGCGCCGCCGGAAACGGTCAGTTCCGACGTGCTCTTGCGGCGCAGGGTGATCTTGCGGCCACCCTCGTCCTTGCCGTGGCTGCGACGCAGGTGCTCCAGCAGCTGCATCTTCTCCTTGTCGGTCAGCTCGCCATCAGCCCCCGACACCTCGATACCGGCGTCGCGCAGCTGCTCGAGCAGCCGGTCAACCGGTGTGCCGACGACTTCAGCGAGCTGTTTAACCGTCACATTCGTCATACACCAAACCTCCCGTTGACCCTTGTTATGCCTGCGTCTCGTTCTCGAACCACGGCGCGCGCGCCGTCATGATGAGCTGAGCCGCGGTTTCTTCGTCCAGTGATTCGACTTCGAGCAGATCGTCCACGGCCTGCTCGGCGAGATCCTCGCGGGTGACCACGCCACGCGCCGCCAGTTCGTAGGCCAGCTCGCGATTCATGCCTTCCATCTCCAGCAGATCGGCAGCCGGCTCGTTGGCGCCCAGCACCTCCTCACTGGCGATGGCGCGCGTCAGCAGCGCGTCGCGTGCGCGCCCACGCAGTTCGGCGACGATACCCTCGTCGAATTCCTCGATCTCGAACAGCTCGGACTCCGGCACATAGGCCACTTCCTCGATGCTGGAAAAGCCTTCCTGCACCAGGATGGCGGCGACTTCCTCATCCACATCGAGCTGTTCCATGAAGGTGTTGACCAGCGCCTTGGCCTCTTCCTCGCTCTTCTCCTCGGCCTGCTCGACAGTCATCACATTGAGCTCCCAGCCGGTGAGCTGGCTGGCAAGCTTGATGTTCTGACCACCGCGACCGATGGCCTGGGAGAGCTTGTCCTCGGCAACCGCGATGTCCATGCTGTGCGCGTCCTCGTCGACGACGATGGACTGCACCTCGGCGGGCGACATGGCGTTGATGACGAACTGCGCCGGGTTGTCATCCCATAGGATGATGTCCACGCGCTCACCGGCCAGTTCGTTGGAAACGGTCTGCACGCGCGAGCCGCGCATGCCGACGCAGGCGCCGACAGGGTCCAGACGCGGATCGTTGGAACGCACGGCAATCTTGGCGCGCAGACCCGGATCGCGGGCAGCACCCATGATGTCGATGAGACCCTGGCCGACCTCCGGCACCTCCAGCTTGAACAGCTCGATGAGGAATTCCGGGGCGGTGCGGCTGACGAACAGCTGCGGGCCACGCATCTCGGAACGTACGTCTTTCAGATAACCACGCAGGCGGTCGCCGGGACGCACGGACTCGCGGGCGACCATTTCCTCGCGCGGGATGAAGGCCTCGGCATTGTTGCCCAGGTCCAGGAAAATGCCACTGCGTTCGACACGCTTGACGATACCCATCACGAGTTCACCGACGCGGTCGAGATAGGCATCCACTACCTGCTGACGCTCGGCCTCGCGCACCTTCTGCACGATGACCTGCTTGGCGGTCTGCGCCGCGATGCGCCCGAACTCCACCGAGTCCATCGGCTGCTCGACGTAGTCGCCCACCTCGACGCTGTCGCCGTAGTCGCGCTGTGCGTAGCTCAGCAGCATCTGGCGCTCGGGCGACTCGAATTCCGGGTCCTCGTCATCCACCACCAGCCAGCGGCGGAAGGTCTCGTAGTCGCCGGTCTCGCGATCGATGGAGACGCGCACATCGATGTCGCCACCGTGTTTCTTGCGGGTCGCCGACGCGAGCGCGGCCTCGATCGCCTCGAAGATGATCGTCTTGTCCACGCCCTTCTCGTTGGATACCGCATCAACTACCAGCAAGATTTCTTTGTTCATGAGTTCCTGTCTCCGAAAATCACCGGATTACTTCACTTCGAGCACGAGTCGCGCCCGGTCGATGGCATCGAAAGGCACCGCAAAGGGTTCGCCATCGACATCCACCACAATCTTTTCGGCCTCGACCGACTCCAGCGTGCCGGTGGCACGGCGGCGCCCGTCGACCGGGAATTTGAGCCGCAGCTTGAGCCGGCGGCCGATGTAGCGCTGATAGTGCTCGGGCTCGAACAGCACGCGATCCAGACCCGGGGAGGACACCTCCAGGGTGTAGGCCACCGGGATCGGGTCCTCGACGTCGAACAGCGCACTGAGCTGCTCGCTCACATTCGAGCAGTCGTCCAGCGAGACGCCTTCCGCGCTGTCGATGAACACGCGCAACAGGGCGCTGTTCTTCTGCGGCCGGTATTCCAGGCCCCAGAGCTCGAGCCCGAGCCCTTCGACCACGGGCCGGATCAGGGCCTCGAGCTGTAACGGATCATCACGCACAATCGGCTTCCAAAACGAAAAAAGGGCCATGAGGCCCCTTCAAGCACTGCCAGTAACCCCATTGAAATCAAGACGTTGCCAATGGAGAGGCCAACCGCAGCTAACAAAAAAGCCCCTAGCGGGGCCCTTTGACTCCATCCAGAAACAGTCGCGATTCAGTGACCGTCGTCTGGATTTGGACGCCGATTATAGATAGCACCCGCAGATTATGTCAAGACTGGTCGCCGCCGGTGACCGGCAGCACGACCCGGAAGCGCGTGCCCTGCCCGGGGCGGCTGTCCACCTCGATCCTGCCGCCATGGCGCTGGACGATGCCATAGGAGATGGACAGGCCCAGCCCCGTGCCCTCGCCTACCGGCTTGGTGGTGTAAAAGGGATCGAAGATATGGCGCAGCGCCTCGGGCTCGATCCCCTGCCCCGTGTCCGCCACCTCGAACCAGACCTGCCCCGCCCCCTGGGTGCCGCTGCGGATCACGATACGGCCCTGCCCCTCGATGGCCTGGGCCGCATTGACCAGCAGGTTCATCATCACCTGACCGATCTGCGAGGCCTGGCATTCCACCGGCGGCAGCTCAGCGAGCTCGAGCACCACCTCGGCCTTGTACTTGAGCTCGTTGTGCACGATGTTGAGGGTGCGCTCCATGGCACGATTCAGGTCCAGCGCCTCGCGCTCGCCCTCGCCGGCGCGCGAGAAGTCCTTGAGGTCCTCGATGATCTGCCGGACCCGCGAGACCCCCTCCCGGGATTCCGCCACCAGCGAGCCCAGGTCTTCGCGCAGGAAATCGAGCTGGATGGATTCGCGCAGCTCACGAATCGACTGGCGGGCGGCACCCCCGTCGCCATCGGGCGTCTCCAGCACCGCATAGGCATCGAGCAGACGGAACAGGTCCTCGACATACTCGGCGAGCGTGCCCAGGTTGGAATTGATGTAGCCGACGGGGTTGTTGATCTCGTGCGCCACCCCCGCCGCGAGCTGACCGATGGAGGCCAGGCGATCCGACTGCATCAGGCGATCCCGGGCCAGGGCGAGCTCGGCCTGGCGCGCGTCCAGCTGTACCGCCTGCATGCGCGCCATCTGCACTGCCAGCCGCAGGCCGGCCGCATCGGGCGGCGAGCCAAGCCAGGCGAGCCCGGCCTGTTCCACCTGCGTCTGCAGGTCGGCGGCCGCCTCCGGCAGCAGGACCACCACCGGCACCCCTGCCCGCTCGCGCCAGTCCAATGCCGGCCCGAGTTCAGCGTCACCGGGGGACATCGCCACCAGCACCAGCAGGGGCGACGCCACGGCATCGCCCTCCTCCAGACACTGCACCCGCAGGCCGAGACACTCGGCCAGGGGGCCGAGCCGGGCCAGCAAGGCCGTCGGCTCGCTGGCACCGGCGATGACACCGATCGTCTCCGCCGAGGATGATTCCCGCATGACTCCCCCTGGGCCCGCAAATCGCGGGCACAAAAAAACCCGGCCGAAGGCCGGGTTTTCGAATGTGGTAGCGGGGGCAGGATTTGAACCTGCGACCTTCGGGTTATGAGCCCGACGAGCTGCCAGACTGCTCCACCCCGCAACTGAGGCTGCGTATACTAGCGAAGCCGAACGGGCTGCGCAACCCCTGCGCGGCGATTAACGCGCGGCGCGGCGTTTGAAGTAGTGACTGAGATCGTAACGCCAGATGAAACCCGGCAGCGCGAACACCAGAAACAGCGCGAGCGTCACCGCATAGAACTCCCAGTCCTGGCTGTGGGTGCCCCCGGCCAGCTTCCACTCCAGGCCGAAGCCCATCGCGCCGACCACGAGATAGAGCACCAGCCATTCCAGCAGCCGCCACCAGGCGGACTTGCCCTGCGCCATCGGCAACAGGAAGAACAGCCGGTCGCTCAGCCACGGCAGGTTGGCCGCCACGAAGGCGACCAGCAGGTAGATCCAGACGATGTTGTCGGCCAGCCAGTTCATATCGTACTCAGGGGGCTATGGCCGCTATGCAGACCGACATCAGCAGGCCCGGCAGGATACCCAGTACCAGCATGGACAGGCCGTTGGCACCCATGATGAGCTGCACACCCAGACCGGGCTTGAGCTCGGCCTCGTCTTCCGCCGGGTCGAAGTACATCACCTTCACCACGCGCAGGTAGTAGAAGGCGCCAATGATGGAGAAGATCACGGCGTAGGCCGCCAGCCACACCATGTCGACCTGCACCACGGCCTGCAGCACGGCGACCTTGGCGTAGAAGCCCACGGTCGGAGGCACGCCCGCCATGGAGAACATGATGAGCAGCATCATGAAGGCCAGCCACGGGCTGCGGTCGTTCAGCCCCTTGAAGTCATCGATGTTCTCGGCCTCGAAGCCCTTGCGGCTGAGCAGCATGATCATGCCGAAGCCTCCGGCGGCCGTGATGGCGTAGACGATGGTGTAGAACATCGCCGAGGAATAGCCCTCGGGGGTGCCGGCCAGCAGGCCGAGCATGAGGAAGCCGACATGCGAGATGGTGGAATAGGCCAGCATGCGCTTGATATTGGTCTGCGCGATGGCCACCACGTTACCCACCGCCAGCGACAGCACGGCGAGCACCGTGAACATGTCACCCCAGTCGGCATGCAGGCCGCCCAGCCCCTCGACCAGCAGACGCATGATCATGGCAAAGGCCGCGATCTTGGGCGCAGTGCCCAGCAGCAGGGTCACCGAGGTGGGTGCGCCGTGATAGACGTCCGGCACCCACATGTGGAACGGTACCGCACCCAGCTTGAAGGCCAGACCGATGACGACGAAGACCAGGCCGAAGACCAGCGGCATGCTCATCCCGGCATCACTGCGCAGGATGAAGCTCGCCACCTCGAGAATGTCCAGCGACAGCGTGACGCCATAGAGCATGGACATGCCGTAGAGCAGCATGCCCGAGGCGATGGCGCCGAGCACGAAGTACTTCATCGCGGCCTCGGCGGCGAGACGGTCGTCGCGGTTGAAGGCGACCAGGGCATAGAGGGACAGCGACAGCAGCTCCAGACCGAGATAGATCACGAGGAAGCTGTGCGCCGAGACCATCACCATCATGCCCAGCACGGCGAACAGACCGAGCACGTAGTACTCGCCCTTGTACATGTCACGCTCGGCCAGATAGGGGCGCGAATAGGCGAAAACCATGAAGGTCACACCGTAGATGAATGCCTTGAGCACCGTGGCCATGGTGTCCAGCACGAAGGTGCCGCTGAAGGTGGTGCGCACCGTGCCGTCTTCCAGCAGCAGCGTGAGCACCAGGGCACCGACCAGCGTCGCCTGCGAGAGCAGATAGGTGAAATTGCGCTGTTCCTGCTTGAGGAACAGATCAATGACGAGGATCGCACAGGCCATGCCGAGCACGAACATCTCGGGCAGGACCAGCATAAAATCGGGCATTGCGAAGTTCATCGACCTCTCCGCTTACAGCTTGGATTGGGAAACGTGCTGCACGAGGTTCTCCACCGTCACGTGCATCACATCCGTCAGGGGTGCCGGCCACACGCCGAGCACCAGGACCGCCACGGCGAGCAGGAACAGGAACAGGAACTCGCGTCCGTTCACGTCCTTGAGTTTGGCGACGTTGTCGTTGCCGATCTCGCCGTAGATCACACGCTTGACCAGCCACAGCGTGTACGCCGCGCCAACGATCAGGGTGGTCGCCGCGAGGAAGGCGATCCAGAAATTGGCCTTGAAGGCGGCCAGGATGACCATGAACTCGCCGACGAAACCCGAGGTGCCCGGCAGACCGGTATTGGCCATGGCGAACAGGACGAAGAACGCGGCGAAGATCGGCATGGTGTTGGCCACGCCGCCGTAATCGGCGATCTCGCGGCTGTGCATGCGGTCATACAGCACACCGATACAGAGGAACATCGCGCCGGAAATGAAGCCGTGGGAGACCATCTGCACCATACCGCCTTCGATACCGAGCACGGCGCCATCGTAGCTGCCGGTATTCTCGAAGATGGCGAACATCAGGAAGAAGCCGAGCGTGACAAAACCCATGTGCGCGATGGAGGAATAGGCGACCAGCTTCTTCATGTCCCTCTGCACCAGGGCAACAAAGCCGATGTAGACCACCGCCACCAGCGACATCAGGATCACCAGCCAGTCCAGCGCCGCCGAGGCGTCGGGCGTCATCGGCAGGCTGAAACGCAGGAAGCCGTAACCGCCGATCTTCAGCATGATCGCCGCCAGGATCACCGAGCCGCCGGTGGGCGCCTCGACGTGGGCGTCCGGCAGCCAGGTGTGCACCGGCCACATCGGCACCTTCACCGCAAAGGCGATGAGGAAGGCGAGGAAGATCAGGATCTGTTCGGTCAGGCCCAGCTGCAGGCCGTGGAATTCCAGGATGCTGAAATTGCCCGACTGGGTGTACATGTAGATCAGCGCGACCAACATGAACACGGAGCCGAGGAAGGTATAGAGGAAGAACTTGATGGTCGCGTAGACGCGGCGCGGACCACCCCAGACACCGATCACCAGGAACATCGGGATCAGCATCGCCTCGAAGAAGATGTAGAACAGGATCGAATCCAGGGCCGCGAATACGCCCACCATCATCCCTTCCAGGATCAGGAAGGCGGCCATGTACTGCGCGACGCGCTTCTGGATCACCTCCCAGCCGGCGATCACTACCAGCACGGTGGTGAAGGTGGTGAGGATGATCAGCGGCATGGAGATACCGTCCACCCCCAGGTGATACATGATCTTGAAGGCTTCAATCCAGACGTAAGGCCCTTCCTCGAACTGCATCGCGTGCGTGCTGCGGTCGAACTCCGTCCACAGCGGCAGGCTGATCAGGAAGGTGGCGACGGAAAAGCCCAGCGCCAGACGACGTGCGCCATCAGGCGCCTTGTCTCCGGCGGCCAGCACGATAAAGCCCCCGATGATGGGGAGCCAGATCACCAGACTGAGTAACGGCCAATCTGCAAACATCGATTGAGTTCCTTAAACCTTCTGTGACGGGCGCTCGCGCCCGGCATTATCGTTGTGCGTTATCGCGTGTACGTCCTGCGTGAACTACCGTCCGATCACGAACCAGCTGAGCAACACCAACAGACCGATGATCATGGCAAAGGCATAGTGGTACAGGTAACCGGTCTGGGAGTGACGCGCGACCCCGGACACCCAGCCCACCACCCTGGCCGTGCCATTGACGAGGATACCGTCGATCAGCAGGGCATCGCCGAAGCGCCACAGGAAGTCGCCGAGCCGGCGCGCACCGCGCGCGAACACGAAGTCATTGATGTCGTCGGCGTAGTACTTGTTGTCCAGCAGGCGATGCAGCCAGCGGAACTTGTTGTAGCCCCACTCCGCGATCCCCGGACGCTTGATGTAGATGAACCATGCGGCGAACAGTCCACCCAGGGCCAGATAGACCACGGGGGTCGCAAAGCCGTGCAGGATGAAGCCCCAGATGCCGTGGTAGCTGTCCTGCAGCTGCGCAATCGCTCCATGCTCGGGGGCGACGTGGATCACGCCCGAGAAGAAGTCACCCATCACCATCGGATCGATGACATAGCCCGCCAGCACGGAAGGAATGGCCAGCGCGATCAGCGGCACGGTGACCACCCACGGAGACTCATGCGGCTCACCGCCATGATGACCGTGGCCATGATCGTCATGGTGCGCATGCTGGCGGAAACGTTCGTCCGTGTGGAACACCAGGAAGAACATGCGGAAGCTGTAGAAGGTGGTGACGAACACGCCCAGCAGCACCAGCCAGTAGGCGAACTGCGCACCCGGGATATCGGCCATGTGCACGGCCGCGATGATCGAGTCCTTGGAGAAGAAGCCGGAAAAACCCGGGAAGCCGATCAGGGCCAGAGAGCCGATCAGGGCCGTGATATAGGTGATCGGCATGTACTTGCGCAGGCCGCCCATCTTGCGCATGTCCTGTTCGTGGTGCATGCCGATGATCACGGAACCGGCAGCCAGGAACAGCAGGGCCTTGAAGAAGGCATGCGTCATCAGGTGGAACACGCCCGCTGCATAGGCCGACGCCCCCAGGGCCACGGTCATGTAACCGAGCTGGGACAGGGTCGAGTAGGCCACCACGCGCTTGATATCGTGCTGCACCACGCCGATCAGCCCCATGAAGAAGGCCGTGATGGCACCAATGACCAGGATCACGGACAGCGCGGTCTCGGACAGCTCGTACAGCGGCGACATGCGCGCCACCATGAAGATACCGGCGGTAACCATGGTCGCGGCATGGATCAGTGCGGAGATCGGGGTCGGGCCTTCCATGGAGTCCGGCAGCCACACGTGCAACGGAACCTGCGCCGACTTGCCCATGGCACCGATGAACAGCAGGATGCCGATCACGCTCATCAGCGCCCATTCGCTGCCCGGGAAGATGCTGATGGTTTCGTTCACCAGCCCAGGCGCCTTATCGAACACCTCGTAGTAGTCCAGGCTGCCCATGTACATGAGAACGGCGGCGATACCCAGCAGGAAGCCGAAGTCACCCACGCGGTTGACCAGGAAGGCCTTCATGTTGGCGTATATGGCCGTGGGCTTCTTGTACCAGAAACCGATCAGCAGATAGGAGACCAGGCCCACCGCTTCCCAGCCGAAGAACAGCTGCAGGAAGTTGTTGGACATGACCAGCATGAGCATGGAGAAGGTGAACAGCGAGATATAGCTGAAAAAGCGCTGGTAACCGGGATCTTCCTTCATGTAGCCGATGGTGTAGATGTGCACCATCAGGGAAACGAAGGTCACCACCAGCATCATCATCGCGCTGAGGTTGTCGATGAGGAAGCCGATCTCGAAGCGGATACCCTCGACCACCATCCAGGTGTACACGCTGCCGTTGAAGATCTCGGCACCGTCGAAGACGTGATGCTTGAACACGATCACCGACAGGATGAAGGAGACGGCCACACCCAGGATGGTGACCGTGTGCGCACCGGCCCGGCCGATCTGGCGGCCGAAGAGGCCGGCGATGGCGGCACCGATCAGCGAGGCAAGCGGAATGGCGAGATAGATGTTCTCCATGGCCCCTACCCTTTCAGCTCGTCGAGATCGCGCACGTTGATGGTCTGGCGGGCGCGGAACAGCACCACCAGGATGGCGAGGCCGATGGCAGCCTCGGCCGCGGCCACGGTCAGGATGAAGAACACGAACACCTGGCCGGCCAGATCACCGTTGAAATGCGAGAACGCGATGAAATTGAAATTGACCGCGAGCAGCATCAGCTCGATGGACATGAGCAGCACGATGACATTCTTCCGGTTGAGGAAGATGCCGGCGACGCTCAGGGAGAACAGCACGCCCCCCAGGATCAGATAATGCGACAATGGAATCATGTTATCCCCTGCCTCTTGCGCGCTTGATTGCGCGTTCGAGCAATAGTGTTCGAATTCGTTATTTCTTCTCGGCCTTCATCTTCACCAGGCGCACGCGGTCATTACGATTGACCTTCACCTGGCGGCCCGGATCCTGATACTTGGTCTCCGGCCGACGGCGCATGGTCAGCGCGATGGCGGCAACGATCGCCACCAGCAGGATGACTGCAGCCAGTTCGAACGGATACACGTACTCGGTGTAGAGCACCATGCCCAGCTCCTCGGTGTTCGCATAATCCGCCGGGGCACGATCGGGTGCCGGCACCTGGAAAGGCTTGGCACTCACCACGAGTATGATCTCGATCACCATCAGAGCCGCCACCAGCACACCCACGGGCAGGAACTGTATGAAGCCCTCGCGCATGCGCGCGATGTTGATGTCGAGCATCATCACCACGAAGAGGAACAGCACCATCACCGCCCCCACGTAGACCAGTACCAGCACGATGCCGAGGAACTCGGCCTCCATCAACAGCCACAGGGCTGCGGCGGTGAAGAAGGTCAGCACCAGGAACAGCGCCGCATGCACCGGGTTGCGCACGGTAATCATCCGCAGCCCGGAAAACACCATGATCGCGGCGAAGAAGTAGAAAACGATCTGTTCGAAGGTCATGTCGGGTCTCGAACCTTGTAATTAACGGTAGGGTGCGTCCGCCGCGCGATCGGCAGCGATCTGCGCTTCGTACTTGTCACCCACGGCCAGGAGCTTTTCCTTGGTCATGATCTGTTCGCCGCGGTTCTCGAAGTGGTATTCGAAGATGCGTGTCTCGACGATGGAGTCCACCGGACAGGCCTCTTCGCAGAAAC
The DNA here is from genome assembly GCA_033839185.1 of Gammaproteobacteria bacterium. GTDB lineage: Bacteria > Pseudomonadota > Gammaproteobacteria > SpSt-1174 > SpSt-1174 > SpSt-1174. The sequence goes on along the minus strand of JAJLKJ010000064.1, from coordinate 19,469 downwards.
CGCAGAAGATGCACTTGAACAGGTCGATGTCGTAACGCGTGGTGCGGCGCGTGCCATCCGGGCGTTCTTCCGACTCGATGGAGATCGCCAGCGCCGGACATACCGCTTCGCACAGCTTGCAGGCAATGCAGCGTTCCTCGCCGTTGGCGTAGCGACGCAGGGCGTGCAGACCGCGGAAACGCGGCGACTGCGGCGTCTTTTCCTCCGGATACTGCACAGTGATCTTGGTGGCGAACAGGTGACGCCCGGTCACTCCCATACCCTTGAGCAGCTCAAGCAGCAGGAAGCTTTTGAAGAAATTGCGTACGGCCTTCATGTCATCAACTCCTTACGCCAGCCACGGTTCCCAGCCCAACGCGATCGCCAGCATCTCGCCGAACAGCCAGACGATGGTGACGGGGATCAGCACCTTCCAGCCCAGGCGCATGATCTGGTCATAGCGATAACGCGGGAACGTGGCACGGAACCACAGGAAGCAGAACAGGAAGAAAGCGGTCTTGAGGATGAACCAGTGGATACCATCCCCGAGCAGCCAGCCGATGTAGGCAACCTCGCCCCAGGACGGGGTGAACGGCGACAACCAGCCACCCATGAACAGGATCGCGGTCAGTGCCGAGATCAGGATCATGTTCGCGTATTCACCCAGGAAGAACAGGGCGAAGGCCATCCCGGAATATTCAACGTGGAAACCGGCCACGATCTCGGACTCGCCCTCGGCCACGTCGAAGGGCGCGCGGTTGGTCTCGGCCACACCGGAGATGAAGTAGACCAGGAACAGGCCGATCAGGGGCCAGAGGAACCAGCCCGAGGTCCAGCTGCCCTGCTGTGCATTGACGATGTCGCCCAGGTTGAGGCTGCCCGAGGCCATCAGCACGCCCACCAGGGCGAAGCCCATGGCGATCTCGTAGGCGACGATCTGGGCCGCGGAACGCAGCGCCCCCAGCAGTGCGTACTTCGAGTTGGAGGCCCAACCGGCGATGATGACGCCGTACACGCCCACCGAAGTCAGCGCCAGGATGTACAGCAGACCGGCATTGATATCGGCCAGCACCATGCCGTCATCGAAGGGGATCACCGCCCAGGCCGCCAGCGCCGGCGCCAGGGTCAGGATCGGCGCGATGAAGAAGAGATAACGGTTGGCATTGGTCGGGACGATGATCTCCTTGACCAGGAGCTTGAGCGCATCGGCGATGGGCTGCAGCCAGCCACGCGGACCCACGCGGTTGGGACCGATACGCACCTGCATGAAGCCGATGATCTTGCGCTCGGCAAAGGTCAGGTAGGCCACGGCGATCAGGATCGGGACCAGGATCATGGTGATCTTGGTCATGATCTGCATCCACACCGGCAGGCCATTCCACATTTCGAGAGCGGTCTCAATCATCACTCAGTCTCACAGCTTTTCGATTTCGACCGCGCCGAAGGCGTCAGCCAGTTCGATCGTCTCCGCCACACCGGCCGGCACCCAGACACAACCCGCGGGGATACCGTCGTCGATGACGAGGTCCAGCGCTGCACTGGCGTCGCCCTGACGCACGCGCACACGCTCGGCGTCGAGCAGGCCGCGTTCGCGGGCCTCCGCCCTGTTCAGGCGTGCCGCCCGATCCTGCCCGTCGGCCGTCGCCTGCAGCGAGGGGGCACGACGCACCAGACCGTCCACGGCGTAGATGGGCACAGCGCCGATACGCTGCAGGCCGTTCACGGCAGCCGGCACCTGCACCGGCGTGTCCAGGGCCAGCTTGTTGTCGAACTCGACGCCGGCAAAGGCGGTCTTGAGCTCCTCGCGGGCCTCCTCGGCGGCCATGTAGTCGAAGCCGTTCACGCCGGACAGGTTGGCCAGCACGCGCAGCACCTTCCAGCCGGGACGCGCCTCGCCGGGCGGGTTGGTCACGCCGTTGAAGCTCTGCCAGCGGCCCTCGGCATTCACGAAGGTGCCGGCGGTCTCTGCAAACGTGGCGATCGGCAGCAGCACGTCGGCGTACTGTTTCATGCGCTCGGTGACAAAAGGCGTCAGCCCCACGACGAAACCGGCGGACTGCATCGCGGCCATGGCCATCGCCGGGTTGGCACAATCCAGCTCCGGCTCCACACCCAGGAGGACGTAGGCCTTGCGCGGCTGCGCCAGCATGGCCCGTGCATCCAGCCCCGGCTGTTCGAGCGCGGCACCTGCCGCACCACGATGCGGCAGGGCACCGGCCAGCCAGCCCCCGGCGGCGTTGGCGGCATCGGGCAGAAATCCCAGGGCAAGACCGGTATGTTCGGCGATCACGGCAGCCAGGGCGCGCAGCGCGGCGGCAGCCGGATGCTGCAGGGCGATCGTGCCGAGCAGCACCACACCCTTCTCTGCGTCCTTCAGGCGTCCGGCGATGGACTTCTCGGCCTCGCCCGCACTGGCCTTGCCGAGGAGATCGGCAACCGTGGCCGGGGCCGTCGCACCGGCCGCCTCGAGCACCGCACGGGCAATGCCGGCCAGCCGGTCGACAATGGCGGACGGGCTTTCGATGCACTGTTCCGCCATGCGGAAATTGAAACCGAAATCGCGCGGATTCACCGCCATCACGGCGGCGCCATTCATCGCAGCCTTGCGCAGACGGTGGCCGGCAATGGGCTGATCCTTCCGGATATTGGAGCCGACGAGCAGTGCGGCGTCGAGGTGATCGAGGTCCTCCAGCGCCATCCCCAGCCACGGGAACAGCGGCGCCGCCGCCTGGTCGCCGAAGTCGTTCTGGCGCAGGCGATGATCGATGTTCGTCACGCCCAGGCCACGCAGCCATTTCTGGGCGAGATACAGTTCCTCCAGCGTGGCACGGGGCGAGAGCAGCGCGCCGATGTCCGCAGGCTCTACATCCTTCAGCCCCTTGACCACCGCCTCGAGCGCGACCTCCCAGTCGGCCTCCTGCCACTTGCCGCCCTGCTTCAGCATCGGCCGCTGCAGGCGTTCGCCCGAGTTGATGCCCTCATAGCTGAAGCGGTCGCGGTCGGAGATCCAGCACTCGTTGATGGCCTCGTTGTCGCGCGGCACCGCGCGCACCACCTTGCCCTGGAAGGTATGCAGGTAGAGGTTGGAGCCGATGGCATCGTGCGGCGCGACGCTGGCGTGCTGCAGCAACTCCCAGGCGCGGGCACGATAGCGCGAGGGCTTGGCGGTGAGCGCACCGACCGGGCACAGGTCGATGACGTTGCCAGAAAGTTCGGAGCTCACGCTCTTCTCGACGTAGGTGCCGATCTCCATGTGTTCGCCGCGACCGGTGGCACCCAGTTCGCGCAGGCCGGCGATCTCCTCACCGAAACGCACGCAGCGGGTGCAATGGATGCAACGGGTCATGTCGGTGGCGATCAGCGGACCGATGTTCTTGTCCTTCACCACGCGCTTTTGTTCGGTATAGCGCGAGACATCCTCGCCGTAACCCATGGCGATGTCCTGCAGCTCGCACTCGCCGCCCTGGTCGCAGATCGGGCAGTCCAGCGGGTGGTTGATCAGCAGGAATTCCATGGTGCCCTGCTGCGCGCTGATCGCGCGCGGCGACTGGGTGTAGACCTTCATCCCTTCCGCCACCGGCGTGGCGCAGGCGGGCATGGGCTTGGGCGCCCGCTCCACCTCGACCAGACACATGCGGCAGTTGGCCGCAACAGACAGCTTCTTGTGGTAGCAGAAGCGCGGGATCTGGATTCCGTTGGCGTCCGCCACATCAATCAGCATGACGCCCGGCTTCGCCTTGAGCGGAATGCCGTTGATCTCGATATTGACCTGATCTTCGCTCATCTTGATCTGCACTCGATCCGCGTTATCTCGTTTTGCCGGCCGCGGCCGACTCGTGTCGTACGACCTCAGGCAGCAACCAGGCTGCGACCGTGCTCGATGTAGTACTCGAATTCGTGACGGTAGTGCTTCACGAAGCTGCGCACCGGCATGGCGGCCGCATCGCCCAGGGCACAGATGGTGTGCCCCTCGATCTTGCTCGCCACGTCATCCAGCTTTTCGAGGTCTTCCGGACGCCCCTTGCCCTCGACGATGCGGGTGAGCATCCGGTACAGCCAGCCCGTGCCCTCGCGGCAGGGGGTACACTGCCCGCAGGACTCCGAGAAATAGAAGCGCGAGATGCGCTGCAGGACCTTGACCATGTCAGTGGTCTCGTCCATCACCATCACCGCGCCGGAGCCCAGCATGGAGCCGGCCTTCATGATGGAGTCGTAATCCATGTTGGTCTCGAGCATCACGTCGCCCGGCACCACCGGCACGGAGGAACCGCCCGGGATCACGGCCTTGAGCTTGCGCCCGCCGCGCACGCCTCCCGCCATCTCCAGCAGCTCGCGGAACGGGATGCCCAGCGGCACCTCGAAATTGCCCGGGCGCTCCAGATGACCGGACATGGAGAACAGCTTCTCGCCACCCGAACCTTCCACGCCCATGGCCGCGAACCACTCGCCGCCGTTGCGCATGATGGCCGGGATGGAGGCCAGGGACTCGGTGTTGTTGATGGTGGTCGGGCGGCCGTAGAGACCGAAGTTGGCCGGGAACGGCGGCTTGAATCGCGGTTGACCCTTCTTCCCTTCCAGCGACTCCAGCAGGGCCGTCTCCTCGCCACAGATGTAGGCGCCGGCACCCAGAGAACCGTGGAGATCGAAATCGACGCCCGAGCCCAGGATGTTTCTGCCCAGCAGACCGGCCTCGTAGGCCTCCTTCAGCGCCTGCTCGAAGCGGATGAAGGGCTCGTCCATGAACTCGCCGCGCATGTAGTTGTAACCGACGGTCGCACCGATTGCGTAACCGGCGATGGCCATGCCCTCGACCAGCGCATGCGGATTGAAACGCAGGATGTCACGGTCCTTGCAGGTGCCAGGCTCGGATTCGTCCGAGTTGCAGACGATGTACTTCTGGCCGGGTGCGTTGCGCGGCATGAAGCTCCACTTGAGCCCCGTCGGGAAGCCCGCGCCACCACGGCCGCGCAGGTTGGATTTCTTCACCTCTTCGATGACGTCCTCCTGGGACACCTTCTCGTTGAGGATCTTCTTCCAGGCCTGGTAGCCGCCGACCTTGAGATAGTTCTCCAGGCTGTAGGGCTCGCTCTCGAACTGCAACGTGGTGAAGCAGACTTGGTTGACCATGTCGCTTACTCCAGGTTATCCAGAATCTCGTCCACCTTTTCCGGCGTGAGATTCTCGTAGTACACGTGGTTCACCTGCATCATCGGTGCACCACAGCAGGCCGCCAGGCATTCCTCTTCCTTCTTCAGGTAGAACTTGCCGTCCGGCGTGGATTCACCGGTCTTGATGCCGAGCTTGCTCTCGATGTGCTCGACGATCTTGTCCGAGCCGCAGAGCATGCAGGAAACATTGGTGCACACGGAAATATTGTGACGACCGACCGGCTTGAGCTCGTACATCGAGTAGAAGCTGCCGACCTCGTAGACGGCGATCTCCGGCATGCCGATGTAGTCGGCCACGGCATCCATCTTCTCGGTCTTGAGATAGCCGTCGGTATGCATCAGCTCACGCAGCGCCGCGAGCACGGCGGACTGGCGCTGGTCTTCGGGATACTTGGCGAGCCAGTGATCGATCTCCTGCTTCTCGTGATCGCTCAACAGGTCACTCTTGCGCTTCAGTTCGGACATTAGCGGTCAATCTCCCCGAACACGATGTCTTGGGTACCGATGATGGCGACGACGTCGGCCAGCATGTGGCCACGCGCCATTTCATCCAGCGCCGACAGGTGGGCAAACCCGGGCGCGCGCACCTTCAGTCGATACGGTTTGTTGGCGCCGTCGGATACGATGTAGCAACCGAACTCGCCCTTGGGATGTTCGACCGCGCCATAGGCCTCGCCTTCCGGCAGGCAGTAGCCTTCGGTGAACAGCTTGAAGTGATGGATCAGCGACTCCATGTCCGCCTTCATTTCCTCACGCGGCGGTGGAGTGAACTTGTGATCCTCGTGGATCACCGGCCCCGGGTTCCTGCGCAGCCAGTCGATGCACTGTTTGATGATGCGGTTGGACTGGCGGAATTCCTCGATACGGACCAGATAGCGGTCGTAGCAGTCGCCGTTGACGCCCACCGGGATGTCGAAGTCCAGCTGGTCGTAGACCTCATAGGGCTGCTTCTTGCGCAGATCCCATTCGACGCCCGAGCCGCGCAGCATCGGCCCGGTGAGGCCCAGCTGCAGGGCGCGCTCGGGGCTCACCACCCCGATTCCGACGGTACGCTGCTTCCAGATGCGGTTGTCGGTGAGCAGGGTCTCGTACTCGTCCACGTACTTCGGGAACCGCTCGGTGAAGTCTTCCAGGAAGTCGAGCAGCGAACCCTCGCGGGTCTCGTTGAGCTTCTTCACTTCCTTCTCGGAATGCCAGCGGGACGCCTCGTACTTCGGCATGCTGCCCGGCAGATCGCGGTAGACACCGCCGGGGCGGTAATAGGTCGCGTGCAGACGCGCACCCGAGACCGCCTCGTAGCAATCCATCAGGTCCTCACGCTCACGGAAGGCATAGAGGAACACCGTCATCGCGCCGATATCCAGCGCATGCGCACCCAGCCACAGCAGGTGGTTGAGGATGCGGGTGACCTCGTCGAACATCACGCGGATGTACTGGGCCCGCAGCGGCACCTCGATATCCAGCAGCTTCTCGATGGCCAGCACGTAACCGTGCTCGTTGCTCATCATGGACACGTAATCGAGACGATCCATGTAGCCGATGGACTGGTTGAACGGCTTGCTCTCGGCCAGCTTCTCGGTGCCGCGGTGCAGCAGGCCGATATGCGGGTCGGCGCGTTGCACGACCTCACCATCCATTTCCAGCACCAGGCGCAGCACGCCGTGTGCGGACGGATGCTGCGGACCGAAGTTCAGCGTGTAGTTGCGAATCTCAGGCATCAGTCTTTGCCCTCCTCGACCACCGGTTCGATATAGCGGTGATCGTGACGAATCACTTTCGGCACCAGCACGCGCGGCTCGATGCTCACGGGCTGATAGATGACGCGCGCCTGCTCGGGGTCGTAGCGCATCTCGACGTGGCCGATCAGCGGGAAGTCCTTGCGGAACGGATGGCCGACGAAGCCATAGTCCGTGAGGATGCGGCGCAGATCCGGATGCCCATTGAACATGACGCCGAACAGGTCGAAGGCCTCGCGCTCGAACCAGTTGGCCGAACTCCAGATACCGCACACGGAATCGACCACCGGGAATTCGTCATCCTCGCAGAACACCTTCAGGCGCAGGCGATGATTCAGGCTGACGGATTGCAGATGGATGACAACGGCGAAACGCGGTCCATCGTGGCGGCCGACCTGCGGCGCATCATCGAAGGTGAAGCGCCCACTGGTGGCCTTCTCCACGCCACGGCTGAAGCCGGTGGCGCTGGCCTCGTCGGTACCCCATTCGCTGACGCCGTAGTGCAGGTAATCCACACCGCACAGATCGATGAGCTGTTCGAAGGCGAAGGCCGGCTCGTCGCGCAGGGCCTGGCACACCTCGATCAGCCGGGCCGGCGCCACCTCCACGGTGACTTCGCCGTGGGCGACGCGGCAGTCCTTGAGATCGGCCTTGAAGTGCTGCTGCAGGCGATCAGCGAGTGTCTTTGCGTACTCGGTCATGGAATCTTAACCAGGACGTGTTGAAATTAGCGGGCGATGGTATTGGTACGGCGGATCTTGTTCTGCAGCTGCAGAATGCCGTACAGCAACGCCTCGGCGGTGGGCGGACAGCCCGGCACATACACATCGACGGGCACGATGCGATCGCACCCACGCACCACGGCATAAGAGTAGTGATAGTAACCGCCGCCGTTGGCGCAGGAGCCCATGGAGATCACCCAGCGGGGCTCGGCCATCTGGTCATAGACCTTGCGCAGCGCCGGCGCCATCTTGTTGACCAGCGTGCCGGCGACGATCATCACGTCGGACTGGCGCGGACTCGGACGAAAGATGACACCGAAGCGGTCGAGATCGTAACGCGAGGCACCGGCCTGCATCATTTCCACCGCACAGCAGGCCAGACCGAAGGTCATGGGCCAGAGGGAGCCGGTACGCGCCCAGTTGATGAGCTTGTCGGCGCTGGTGGTGACGAAGCCCTTCTCAAGAACGCCTTCTATTCCCATTCCAGGGCCCCCTTCTTCCACTCGTAGATGAAACCGATGATCAGAATACCCAGGAACAGGGACATGGCCAGGATGCCGAACAGTCCGATGGTGTCGAGTACCACCGCCCAGGGAAAGAGGAACGCGATTTCGAGATCGAAGATGATGAAGAGAATCGCGACGAGATAGTAGCGGACATCGAATTTCATTCGAGAATCCTCGAATGCCTCGAAGCCACACTCATAGGGCGAGTCTTTCGCCGAATCGGGACGTCGCGGACCGGCCAGTGCGCCGAGAGTCAGCGAGACGACACCCATGACCAGACCTACGCCGATAAAGATGAGAATCGGCAGGTAACCTTCCAGCATGTTCTACACTCCCCCCAATCCCTGATCGCTCAGGAACCAGGATTGTGCGCTTGCGCTGCTGCGAAGCGTCATTATCGTTTTTGCGTCACTGCGGAAAAAGCCCGCGCAGTCTATGACGCCCCTGAAAAAGGTGTCAAGAAAACTCGAACTATTTCTTTTTTTACAAGCAGTTGCGGATCAAAACACCAGACCCGCAACCACCTGGAAGATGGTGCCGAAGGCCGGACTCGAACCGGCACGGGTTTCCCCACTACCCCCTCAAGATAGCGTGTCTACCAATTCCACCACTTCGGCGTAGCTGACCAGCCTTACTCCGGGATGTCGGAAGGCCGCGAAGGTGCCGCGGGGACATCCGAAGGCTGCTCGACCGCCTGCTGGGCCTCGTACTGATCGACGATACTGTCGGAGACCGTTTGCTGATGACTGACCAGATAGGCCAGCAGCAGGCAGTTGATAAAAAACAGGGTTGCCAGGATGCCGGTGGCACGCGTGAAGAAATTGGACGATCCGCGCGAACCGAACACCGTGGACGAGGCACCGCTGCCGAACGCCGCACCGGCGTCCGCGCCCTTGCCGTGCTGCAGCAGCACGAGCACGATCAGCGCGATCGACAACACTACCTGAACAATGATCAACAAACCATACATGACTTATGCGTCCCCGCCGGCCTAGCCGGCAGCCTTGCAAATGGCGAGGAAATCCTCGGCCTTGAGTGACGCGCCGCCGATCAGGCCGCCGTCGATGTCCGCCTGGGAGAAGAGCTCCGCGGCGTTATCCGGCTTGACGCTGCCACCGTAAAGAATCTGCACCTTGTCCGCCACGCCGGCATCGCTTTCGGCGATGCGCGCACGGATGAAGGCATGCACGTCCTGCGCCTGCTCCGGGCTCGCGGTCATGCCGGTGCCAATGGCCCAGACCGGCTCGTAGGCGATCACGGCATCGGCCAGCGCCTGCACGCCCTCGAGGTCGATCACCGCGTCGAGCTGACGGGCCACGACCTGTTCAGTCACGCCCTGCTCGCGCTCCTCGAGCAGCTCACCGACGCAGAGGATCGGGGTGAGCCCGTGCTTGCGTGCGGCGGCGAACTTGCGCGCCGTGAACTCGTCGCTCTCGCCATAGATGCTGCGGCGCTCGGAGTGACCGACGATGGCATAGCCACAGCCGACCTCCTTGAGCATGGGGGCCGACACCTCACCGGTGAAGGCGCCCTCGTCCACGTCGGCGACGTCCTGCGCCCCGAGCGCGACGGCAGAGCCTTCCAGCAACCCGCGCACATGCGGCAGGTACACGTAGGGGGGACACACAGCGACGTCGACATTACCCGCGTCAGCCAGACCGGCCTTGATGCCTTCGACGAGCGAGGTGCTGCTCGCGAGAGAACCATTCAGTTTCCAGTTGCCGGCTACCAGCGGTCGACGCATGCCGTCCTCCCAACTCGATTCAGAAAGCCGGCAAGGTTACCGGCAGCCGCCCAATAAATCAATTTTTTCATGGGGCCTGCCGGGCGGTCTCGAGGGGCCGAAATCAGCCCGCGGCGGCGGCCTCGCGCACGGCGGCGGCGATGCTTTCGGCCAGCCGCGACACCTGTCGCTCGCTTTCGCCCTCGACCATCACCCGCACCAGCGGCTCGGTGCCCGAGGGACGCAGCAGCACGCGCCCCGCATTCCCCAGCTCGGCCTCCACCGCGGCCACCGCCGCCTGCACGCCCGCCGCCTCCTCCAGCGCGATACGCCGCTCGATAGGCACGTTGACCAGGGACTGCGGAAACTTGCGCATCACCGCCTTGAGCTCGTGCAGCGGCTTGCCGGTCTCGGTCATGATGGCCAGGACCTGCAGGGCGGAGACGATGCCGTCTCCGGTGGTGGTCTTGTCCAGGCAGATGAGATGACCGGAGGCCTCGCCACCGAGCCGCCAGCCCTGCTGCTGCAAGAGCTCCATGACATGGCGATCCCCCACCTTCGCCCGGGCGAAGGGAATCCCCATGTCGGCCAGGGCCTTCTCCAGGCCCAGATTGCTCATCTGGGTGCCCACCACCCCACCCGTGAAGCCGCCCCGAGCCTGCCCGGCAGAGGCCATGATGGCCAGCAGTTCGTCGCCGTCCACCACCTCGCCGCGCGCATCCACCATGATGAGGCGGTCGCCGTCGCCGTCCAGGGCGATACCGACATCGGCCTGGTGCCTGAGCACGGCCGCACAGAGCTGCTGGGGCGCGGTCGCGCCGCAGTCGGCGTTGATATTGGTGCCGTTGGGCTCCACGCCGATGGCGATCACCTCGGCTCCGAGTTCCTCCAGTACGTCGGGCGCAATGTGGTAGGTGGCACCATGGGCACAGTCCACCACCACGCGCAGCTCATGCAGCCGCGTCCCCCAGGGCACCGTGGCCTTGCAGAACTCGATGTAGCGGCCGGCCGCGTCCACCACCCGCTCGGCCTTGCCGAGCGCCGAGGAATCGACGGTCCGCAGCGGCTGCTCGAGCTCGGCCTCGATGCGCCGCTCCACCTCGTCCGCCAGCTTGCTGCCATCGCCGGCGAAGAATTTCACGCCGTTGTCGTAGTAGGGGTTGTGGGAGGCCGAGAGCACGATGCCCGCCGAGGCGCGCAGGGTGCGGGTGAGATAGGCCACGGCCGGCGTGGGCATGGGGCCGAGCAGGCGGATATCCACGCCGGCGGCCGAGAGACCCGCCTCCAGGGCGGATTCCAGCATATAGCCGGAGATGCGCGTGTCCTTGCCGATCAGCACCAGGGGGTGCCCGTTGTCGACCAGCACGCGGCCAGCCGCCCAGCCGAGCCTGAGCACGAACTCCGGGGTCATGGGCTCGCTGCCGACCCGCCCGCGGATGCCATCGGTACCGAAATATTGTCTCGTCATCTGTTCCTATGCCTGTTCCATTGCCGCCACCAGGCGCAGTGCCTCGGCGCTGGGCCGTACGTCGTGCACGCGCAGGATGCGCGCCCCCTTGAGCGCGGCGATCACCGCCCCGCTCACGCTGCCATGGAGCCGCCGGTCCACTGGCGCATCGCACAATACCTTTCCGATCATGGACTTGCGCGACAGACCCGCCAGCAGCGGGTAGCCCGTGGCCGCCAGCGCATCGAGCCCGCGCAGCAGGCGCAGGTTATGCGCCAGGGTCTTGCCAAAGCCGAAGCCCGGGTCGAGCAGGAGGCGTTCGCGCGGGATACCCGCCGCCTCGACGGCCTGTGCCCGGGCCAGCAGCCAGTCCCGCACCTCGGTGACCACGTCGCCATACTGTGGATCGTCCTGCATGCTGCCTGGCTGCCCCTGCATGTGCATGAGGCAGACCGGTACACCCAGGGCGGCGGCGGCCTCCAGGGCCCCGGGGAGGCCGAGCGCGCGCACGTCGTTGATGAGGCCGGCGCCGGCCGCCACCGCGGCGCGCATCACCGCGGGGCGGGAGGTATCCACCGAGATGGCGACGTCGAGTTCGCCGGCTATGGCCTCGACCACGGGCAGCACCCGATCGAGCTCCTCCGCCTCCGTGACCTCGGCCGCGCCGGGCCGGGTGGACTCGCCGCCCACATCGATGAAGTCCGCACCCTCGGCCACCATCTCCCGGGCACGCGCCAGGGCAGCCGCCGGCACATGGAAGCGGCCACCGTCGGAGAAGGAGTCGGGGGTCACGTTGAGGATGCCCATCACCCGGGGGATGGCCAGGTCCAGGGTGTGTCTACCGAATTGCATCACCGGCATGGAAAGAACAGTGGTTCCAGAAAAAGAAAAGGGATGCGCGGATTCTACTCACGCGCATCCCTGGTTGTCAGCCGACGTCGGCCGGATCAGTGCAGACTGGCGGGGCCGCCGATCTCGCCGCCCTTGCCCTGCTCCGGCGCTTCCTCGCTGCTGACGCCCGTGCCCGAGGTGGGGGCGTTGTCGTCCCAGCCGGCCGGCGGACGCGGTTCGCGTCCCTGCATGATGTCCTTGATCTGCTCCTGATCGATGGTTTCGTACTTGATCAGGGCCTGGGCCATCGTATGCAGCTTGTCCATGTTGTCCTCGAGGATCTTCTTCGCCCGGTTGAAGTTACGGTCGATGAAGGAGCGGATCTCCTCGTCGATGGCATGCGCCGTCTCGTCGGACATGTGCTTGTGCTGCGTCACCGAACGGCCGAGAAAGACCTCGCCCTCGTCCTCGCTGTAGGCCAGCGGGCCGAGCTTGTCGGACAGCCCCCAGCGGGTGACCATGTTGCGGGCGAGGTCGGTGGCCCGCTCGATGTCATTGGAGGCGCCGGTGGTGACGCGCTCCGGGCCGAAGATCAGTTCCTCGGCGATACGCCCGCCGAACAGGCTGGAGATCTGGCTCTCCAGGCGCTGTTTGGAGTGGCTGTAGCGGTCCTCTTCCGGCAGGAACATGGTCACCCCCAGGGCGCGGCCGCGCGGGATGATGGTGACCTTGTACACCGGGTCGTGCTCCGGCACGTTCAGGCCGACGATGGCATGTCCCGCCTCGTGATAGGCGGTGAGCTTCTTCTCGTCCTCGCTCATGACCATGGACTTGCGCTCGGCGCCCATCATGATCTTGTCCTTGGCGCGCTCGAAATCGTCCATGTCCACCGTGCGCTTGTTGGCGCGGGCGGCGAACAGGGCGGCCTCGTTGACCAGGTTGGCGAGATCGGCGCCGGAGAAGCCCGGCGTACCGCGCGCGATGATGTCGGGACGCACGTCGTCGCCCAGCGGCACCTTGCGCATGTGCACCTTGATGATCTGCTCGCGGCCGCGCACGTCCGGCAACGGCACCACCACCTGGCGGTCGAAGCGGCCGGGGCGCAGCAGCGCCGGGTCGAGCACGTCCGGCCGGTTGGTCGCGGCGATGACGATGATGCCCTCGCTGCCCTCGAAGCCGTCCATCTCCACCAGCAGCTGGTTCAGGGTCTGCTCACGCTCGTCGTGGCCACCGCCCAGACCGGCCCCGCGCTGGCGGCCGACGGCGTCGATCTCGTCGATGAAGATGATGCAGGGGGCGTTCTTCTTGGCCTGCTCGAACATGTCGCGCACGCGCGAGGCGCCCACGCCGACGAACATCTCGACGAAGTCGGAACCGGAGATGCTGAAGAACGGCACCTTGGCCTCGCCGGCAATCGCCTTGGCCAGCAGGGTCTTGCCGGTACCGGGGGAGCCGACCATGAGGATCCCGCGCGGGATCTTGCCGCCCAGCTTCTGGAACTTGCCGGGATCGCGCAGGAATTCCACCAGCTCGCTCACGTCCTCCTTGGCCTCGTCGCAACCGGCGACATCGGCGAAGGTGACCTTGATCTGGTCCTCGCCCATCAGGCGGGCGCGGCTCTTGCCGAAGGACATGGCCCCGCGGCCGGCGCCGCCACCCTGCATCTGGCGCATGATGTAGATCCACAGCGCGATGATGAGGATGAAGGGCGCCCAGCTGATGAGGATGTCCACCAGCAGCGAGCGCTGCTTGGGCTGCACGGCGTTGATCTCGACGTTATGCGCCAGCAGGTCGCCGATCATGCCCGGGTCGTCCGGGGCGATGGTGGCGAACTTCTGCCCCGAGGTCGTTACCCCCTCGATGCGGTTCTGCTGGATCGTGACCTGGCGGATCTGGCCAGACTTCACGTCCGAGATGAACTGCGAATAGGTATAGGCCTTGGGCGGGGTGCCGGGCTGGTTGAAGCTGCTGAAGACGGACATCAGCACCAGCGCGATGACCGCCCACAGGATGAGATTCTTGACGAGATCGTTCAAGGGAATACCTCAATGAGAACGCGTTCTATTCGAAAAAGACCTTACACCACATTCAGGCCCCTGGCCAGAATATAGACCTCGCGCGAACGGGGTCTGGAGGCCCTGGGCTTGCGGATGATGACCTTGTCGAAATCCCGACGAAGTGTACGGAGATATTCCTCTGAACCCTCGCCCTGAAATACCTTGACCAGAAAATCGCCGCCGGGTTTCAGGATCTTGCGCGCCAGATCCAGGGCGAGCTCCGCCAGATAGATGGCGCGCGGCTGATCCACGGCATCCACCCCACTCATGTTGGGGGCCATATCCGACAATACAAGGTCCGCCCGGTCCTCGCCGATCAGCGCCAGCAGACGGTCGAGCACCTCGTCCTCGCGAAAATCGCCCTCCAGGAATTCCACGCCCTCGATGGGGTCCATGGGCAGGATGTCGGTGGCGACCACCCGGCCGTTGCGCCCCACCAGCTGGCGCGCCGCCTCGCTCCAGCCCCCGGGGGCGGCCCCGAGGTCGACCACGACCATGCCGGGCTTCAGGATGCGGTCCTTTTCCTGTACCTCGAGCAGCTTGAACACCGCGCGGGAGCGATAGCCCTGCTCCTGCGCGCGGCGCACATACTCGTCTTTGAAATGTTCCTTGAGCCAGCGTGAGCTGCTCTTGCTGCGGGCCATGGCGGTAAATGCTCTCAGCTAGATGACGGGTACATGATACACTGCGCCGTTTCCCTGTCCGGAACGGAATGCAGTCCATGGCCCTGAGTGACAAACAGCGCAAGTTCCTGCGTGCCCACGCGCACGCACTCAACCCCGTGGTGCGGGTGGCCTCGCAGGGCCTGAAACCGACCGTGCTCGAGGAGATCGAGCTCGCCCTGAGCCATCACGAGCTCATCAAGGTGAAGGTCAGCGTGGGCGACCGGGAGGCACGCGATGCCCTGATCACGGAGATCTGCGCGCACAGCGGCGCCGAACTGGTGCAGCGCATCGGGCACGTCGCGGTGCTGTATCGAAAGAACCCGGAAAAGACCGTGATCGAACTGCCGCGGGGCTAGCCCCGCGGCAGCAGCCGGCTCAGACGTAGCGTACGGCCACGACCTCGAAATGCTTGCGCCCGCCGGGGGCATCCACCTCGGCGATATCCCCCTCCTCCTTGCCGATGAGCGCGCGCGCGATCGGCGAACTCACGGAGATGAGACCGGCCTTGATGTCGGCCTCGTCCTCACCCACGATCTGGTAGGTGATCTCCTTGTCGGCATCCTCGTCGAAGAGGTCGACGGTCGCACCGAAGATGACCTTGCCCCCGGCATTGATCTGCGTGACGTCGATGATCTGGGCATTGGAGAGCTTGGCCTCGATCTCCTTGATCCGCCCCTCGATGAAGCTCTGCTGTTCCCGTGCGGCGTGATACTCGGCGTTTTCCTTCAGGTCGCCGTGCTCGCGGGCATCGGCGATCGCCTCGATCACGCGCGGACGATCCTCGGTCTTGAGCCTGTGCAGTTCGGTCTTGAGCTTTTCGGCGCCACGCACCGTCAGCGGTACCTTGCTCATGCCTGGTTCTCCTCATGCAACGTCTGCAGGCGGTACACGTTTTCCTCACCCGAGGCGGCATCGGCCATGGCCTCGACCGTGGCGCGGGCGCCGGCCAGGGTGGTGGTGTAGGTCACCTTGTGCTGCAGCGCCTCGCGGCGGATGGTGAAGGAGTCAGCCGTCGCCTGCTTGCCTTCAGTGGTGTTGATGATCAGCACGATCTCGTCGTTCTTGATCATGTCGACGATGTGCGGACGGCCCTCCAGCACCTTGTTGACCTGCTGGCAGGCGACACCCGCCGCCTCGAGCGCGGCGGCCGTGCCACGGGTCGCGACCACGTCGAAACCGAGCTCGGTGAGCTTGCGGGCCACGTCCACGATGCCACCCTTGTCCACGTCGCGCACGCTGATGAAGGCGCGCCCGGGGGCAGGCAGCTTCACGCCGGCACCCAGCTGCGACTTGCCGAAGGCCTCGGCAAAGCTCCGGCCCACGCCCATGACCTCGCCGGTGGACTTCATCTCCGGACCGAGGATGGGGTCCACGCCCTGGAACTTGATGAAGGGGAACACGGCCTCCTTCACGGCAAAGTAATTGGGGATGATCTCCTCGCCGGCATTCTGCTGCTTGAGACTCTGACCCACCATGCAGCGTGCGGCGATCTTGGCCAGCGGCCTGCCGATCACCTTGGAGACGAAGGGCACGGTGCGCGAGGCACGCGGGTTCACCTCGAGGATATAGATCTCGTCACCCTGCACGGCGAACTGGGTGTTCATCAGGCCCACCACACCGAGCTCCTTGGCCATGGCACGGACCTGCTCGCGCATGCGCTCCATGACCACCGGGTTGAGCGAATACGGCGGCAGCGAACAGGCCGAATCGCCCGAGTGTACGCCGGCCTGCTCGATATGCTGCATGACGCCGCCGATCAGCACGTCCTCGCCGTCGCAGATCGCGTCCACGTCCACCTCCTCGGCGGAATCGAGGAAGTGATCCAGCAGCACCGGCGAGTCGTTGGAGACCTTCACCGCCTCGGTCATGTAGCGGCGCAGGTCGGTTTCGTCGTAGACGATCTCCATCGCACGGCCGCCCAGCACGTAGGACGGACGCACCACCACCGGGTAGCCGATCTCGGCGGCCAGGCGCACGGCATCTTCCGGGTTGCGCGCCGTACGGTTCGGCGGCTGTCTCAGCCCCAGCTTCTCGATCATCTGCTGGAAGCGCTCACGGTCCTCGGCCAGATCGATGGAATCCGGCGTGGTGCCGACGATGGGCACGCCCGCCTTCTCCAGGTCGCGCGCGAGCTTCAGCGGGGTCTGCCCGCCATACTGCACGATCACGCCCTTCGGCTTCTCGACGTGCACGATCTCCAGCACGTCCTCCAGCGTGAGCGGCTCGAAGTACAGGCGATCGGAGGTGTCGTAGTCGGTGGAGACAGTCTCCGGGTTGCAGTTGACCATGATGGTCTCGTAGCCGTCCTCGCGCATGGCGAGCGCGGCGTGTACGCAACAGTAGTCGAACTCGATGCCCTGGCCGATGCGGTTGGGCCCGCCGCCCAGCACCATGATCTTCTCGCGCCCGGTGGGCTCGGCCTCGCATTCCTCCTCGTAGCTGGAATACATGTAGGCGGTACGGGTGGCGAACTCGGCGGCGCAGGTATCCACGCGCTTGTACACCGGGCGCACACCCAGCTCCTGGCGGCGCGCACGCACGGCATATTCGGTCTCGCCCAGCAGCTTGCCCAGACGACGGTCGGAGAAGCCGCGGCGCTTGAGGTCGAACAATTCGTCACGCTCGATCGAATCCAGCCTGCGGCCCCGCAGGCCCTGCTCGATCTCCACCAGTTCATGGATCTGGTCCAGGAACCAGTAGTCGATGGCGGTGGCCTCGTGCGCCTCTTCCACGCTCATGCCCATGCGGAAGGCATCGGCCACGTAGTAGATGCGGTCCGGGCCGACCTCGGCCAGCTCGTGACGCAGGATCGCCTGGGCGTTTTCGTCGGCAGGATCCAGCACCTCGTCCAGCCCGTCGGCACCCGTCTCCAGGCCACGCAGGGCCTTCTGGAAGGATTCCTGGAAGGTGCGGCCGATGGCCATCACCTCGCCCACGGACTTCATCTGCGTGGTGAGCCGCGCCTTGGCCTGGGGGAACTTCTCGAAGGTGAAGCGCGGGATCTTGGTGACGACGTAGTCGATGCTCGGCTCGAAGGAGGCCGGGGTCGCACCGCCGGTGATCTCGTTCTGCAGCTCGTCCAGGGTGAAGCCCACGGCCAGCTTGGCCGCGACCTTGGCGATGGGGAAGCCGGTGGCCTTGGAGGCCAGCGCCGAGGAGCGCGAGACGCGCGGGTTCATCTCGATGATGACCAGGCGACCGTCCTGCGGATTGACGGCAAACTGCACGTTGGAACCGCCGGTCTCCACGCCGATCTTGCGCAGCACCGCCAGCGAGGCGTCGCGCATGATCTGGTATTCCTTGTCGGTGAGCGTCTGCGCCGGGGCGACGGTGATGGAGTCGCCGGTATGCACACCCATCGGATCGAGGTTCTCGATGGAGCAGATGATGATGGCGTTGTCGGCCTTGTCGCGCACCACCTCCATCTCGTATTCCTTCCAGCCGAGCAGCGACTCCTCGAGCAGCACCTCGTTGGTCGGCGACAGATCGAGGCCGTGCTTGACGATCTCCTCGAATTCCTCGCGGTTGTAGGCGATGCCGCCGCCGCTGCCGCCGAGCGTGAAGGACGGGCGGATGATCACCGGGAAGCCGATCTCCGCCTGGATGGCCTGCGCCTCTTCCCAGGTGTTGGCCACGGACGACTTCGCCGAACCCAGCCCGATCTCGCTCATCGCGTCACGGAAGCGCTCGCGGTCCTCGGCCATGTCGATGGCGTCCGGCGAGGCGCCGATCATCTCCACGCCGTACTTCTCCAGCACGCCATGCCGGTCCAGGTCCAGCGCGCAGTTGAGCGCCGTCTGTCCGCCCATGGTCGGCAGCACGGCGTCCGGGCGTTCCTTCTCGATGATGCGCTCCACCGTCTTCCAGTCGACGGGCTCGATGTACACCGCGTCGGCCATCTCCGGGTCGGTCATGATGGTGGCCGGGTTGGAGTTCACCAGGATGACGCGGTAGCCCTCCTCGCGCAGGGCCTTGCAGGCCTGGGCGCCGGAGTAGTCGAATTCGCAGGCCTGGCCGATGATGATCGGGCCGGCGCCGATGATGAGGATGCTTTCGATGTCGGTTCTTTTCGGCATGATAGTGTCGCGAGACTCGTCCCGTTGCTTGCCTGGAAAATAGGGGTTACGCGCCGGCCCTGTGCGCCTGCATCAGTTCGATGAAATGATCGAACAGCGGCGCCACGTCGTGCGGGCCGGGGCTCGCCTCCGGATGCCCCTGGAAACTGAAGGCCGGCCTGTCGGTGCGATGCACGCCCTGCAGCGACCCGTCGAACAGCGACTTGTGGGTCGCGCGCAGGCAGTCCGGCAGGGTCTTCTCGTCCACCGCAAAACCGTGGTTCTGGCTGGAGATCATCACGTGCCCGGTATCCAGGTCCTGCACGGGATGGTTGGCACCGTGGTGGCCGAACTTCATCTTCACCGTCTTCGCGCCGCTGGCCAGGCCGAGCAACTGGTGACCGAGACAGATGCCAAAGGTCGGCAGCCCGGCGTCCAGCACCTCGCGGATGCCCTGGATGGCATAGTCGCAGGGCTCGGGGTCACCGGGGCCGTTGGACAGGAAGACGCCGTCCGGCTTCAGCTTGAAGACCTCCGAGGCCGGGGTCTGGGCCGGCACCACCGTCAGGCGGCAGCCGCG
>JAJLKJ010000063.1:0-13626 GCA_033839185.1 Gammaproteobacteria bacterium | reverse complement strand
GTGGCCGGACACGCGCTTGCGACCGGTCTTGCTGTGGTACTTCGGCAGGATGGCATCCGGATGCACGCCCAGCACCTTCTCCAGCACCTTGCGGGCGGGCTTGGCCTGGTTGGCGGCATTCACGATGCCGGCCACCACCGGTATGCCGGCCAGGCTGCCGACGGTATCGGTGGCGGAGAGAATCTTGTCGCGCGTCTTCGTCTCGCCCTTTTTGAACTTCACCGCCTTGGCGCGCAGCATCAGGTGCGGGAAATCCACGTTCCACTCGTGCGGCGGAACGTACGGACACTTGCTCATGTAGCACATGTCGCAGAGGTAGCACTGGTCGACCACCTTCCAGTAGTCCTCTTTCTTCACCCCATCGACTTCAAAGGTCGGCGATTCGTCGACCAGATCGAACAGCGTCGGGAAGGAATGGCACAGGCTGATGCAACGACGGCAGCCATGGCAGATGTCGTAGACGCGCTCCAGTTCCTTGAAGAGCGACTCCTCGTTGTAGAACTCGGGATCCTGCCAGTTGAGGGCGTGCCGGGTCGGCGCCTCGAGACTGCCTTCGCGCTTGCCTTCGGTGGGTGCGGACATGTACCTGCTCCTTGACTCTTTGAATTTTTCTAGAGAACAGGGCCGGCGAGAGACCGGCCCTGTCTTTCAGGCGTATGAAACGACCTGGATCAGGCCATGTCGTCCAGGGCCTTCTGGAAGCGGTTGGCGTGGGAACGCTCCGCCTTGGCCAGGGTTTCGAACCAGTCGGCAATCTCGTCGAAACCTTCGTCACGCGCGGTCTTGGCCATACCCGGGTACATGTCGGTGTACTCGTGGGTCTCGCCGGCGATCGCGGTCTTCAGGTTGGACGCGGTGTCACCGAAGGGCATGCCGGTGGCCGGGTCGCCGCAGTCTTCCAGATATTCCAGATGGCCGTGGGCGTGGCCGGTTTCACCTTCGGCGGTGGAACGGAACACGGCCGCGACGTCGTTGTAGCCTTCAACGTCGGCCTTGCTTGCGAAGTACAGGTAGCGGCGGTTGGCCTGGGATTCGCCGGCAAAGGCTTCCTTCAGGTTGTTCTCGGTCTTGCTGCCTTTCAGAGACATGGATGTTTCCTCCGTACGGTTTTATTGTGGATGAAACGCTAAATCGACGATTTAGAATGATTCTAAAACGTGCGTTAAAAGTAGAGCATGCCTGAAATAATGTCAACCGCCGGCACCGGTTTCCATGACCTGGGGCAGGCCCGCGACGTTTGACCCCGCCCGGCCTTGCCATTACTTTAGCCGCTTTTCCGGAGTAAAGCCGTGCCCCGCAAGAAGAACGACACCCCGCTGGATTTCGAGAAGGCGCTCGAGGAGCTCGAGCAGCTGGTGGAGCGCCTGGAGGCGGGCGAGCTGCCGCTGGAGGCCTCGCTGGCCGAGTTCGAGCGCGGCATCAAGCTCACCCGCCAGTGCCAGCAGGCCCTGCGCGACGCCGAGCAGAAGGTGCACCTGCTCACTGCCGAGGACGAAGAGATCCCCTTCGCCGCCGGGGAGTCCGCCGATGACTGAGATCGACGCTGAGGTCAAGGCACTGCAGGACCGCATCGAAGGCGTGCTGGAGCGCTGGCTGCCGGGAGCCGGGGTGCATCCGGCCCGCCTGCACGAGGCCATGCGCTACTCGGTACTGGGCGGGGGCAAGCGTATCCGCCCGGTCCTGGCCTATGCCGCCGGCCGCGCCCTGGGCGTGCCGGCCGAACGCATCGACGGGGCCGCCGCCGCGCTGGAGCTGATCCACGTCTATTCGCTGATCCACGACGACCTGCCGGCCATGGACGACGACGACCTGCGCCGCGGCAAGCCCACCTGCCACAAGGCCTTCGACGAGGCCATGGCGATACTCGCCGGCGACGCCATCCAGGCCCTCGCCTTCCATATCCTCGCCCGCGACCCGACCCTGGTCGACGACGCCGGGCGACGCCTGGAAATGATCGACACCCTGGCCATGGCCGCCGGTTCGCGCGGCAT
The DNA here is from genome assembly GCA_033839185.1 of Gammaproteobacteria bacterium. Taxonomy (GTDB): domain Bacteria; phylum Pseudomonadota; class Gammaproteobacteria; order SpSt-1174; family SpSt-1174; genus SpSt-1174. The sequence goes on along the minus strand of JAJLKJ010000063.1, from coordinate 11,635 downwards.
GGCGGGCGGACAGGCCATCGATCTGGGCTCCGTGGGCCAGCAGCTGGACATCGCCCAGCTCGAGGACATGCACATACACAAGACCGGGGCCCTGATCCGCGCCAGCGTGATGCTCGGGGCGCTGAGCGCACCGCAGGCCGAGGCCGCGCAGCTGGAGCGACTCGACCACTACGCCAAGTGCGTGGGGCTGGCCTTCCAGATCCGCGACGACATCCTCGACGTGGAGGGCGACACCGCGACCCTGGGCAAGGCCCAGGGGGCCGATATCGCACTGAACAAGCCGACCTACCCCTCGATCCTGGGGCTCGAGGCCTCCAAGGCCCAGGCCCGCAGCCTGCACGCCGAGGCCCTGGACAGCCTGTCGGACTTCGATGCCGGCGCCGACATGCTGCGCTGGGTGGCCGACTTCATCGTGAACCGTCTGCACTGAGCACAGCCCCCGGGGCCGCCGGCATGGCCAGCGACGCCCCGGAGGACCTATAATTAGCGTTTGCTAAACTTCGCGAATCGCATGACCGGCCCAGACTACCCCCTGCTCGAGACCATCAGCCGCCCGGCTGACCTGCGCGCCCTCAGCCCCCGCGACCTGCGCCAGGTCGCGGCCGAGCTGCGTGCGTTCCTGCTCGAGTCGGTATCGCGCACCGGCGGTCACCTGTCCTCCAACCTGGGCACGGTGGAGCTCACCATCGCGCTGCACTACGTCTTCAACACCCCGGACGACCGCATCGCCTGGGACGTCGGCCACCAGAGCTATCCGCACAAGATCCTCACCGGCCGCCGCGAGGCCATGGCCGGCATCCGCCAGAAACACGGCCCGGCCGGCTTCCCCAAGCGCGAGGAGAGCGAGTACGACAGCTTTGGCGTCGGCCACTCCAGCACCTCGATCAGCGCGGCCCTGGGCATGGCCCTGGCCGCACGCCAGCAGGGCGAGAAGCGCGACTGCATCGCCGTGATCGGCGACGGGGCGATGACCGCCGGCATGGCCTTTGAGGCCCTGAATCATGCCGGTGACCAGGACGCCAACCTGCTGGTGGTGCTCAACGACAACGAGATGTCCATCTCGCCCAACGTCGGGGCCATGAACAAGTATCTGGCACGGGTGCTCTCGGGCAAGATCTACTCGACCATGCGCGAGGGCAGCAAGCGCTTCCTCAAGGGCGTGCCGCCCATGTGGGAGCTGGCGCGCCGGGCCGAGGAGCACGTCAAGGGCATGATCGTGCCGGGCACCCTGTTCGAGGAGCTGGGCTTCAATTACTTCGGTCCCATCGACGGGCACGACCTGCCGGCGATGGTGGCGATGCTCAGGAACCTCAAGGCCCTCAAGGGCCCGCGCCTGCTGCACGTGGTCACGCGCAAGGGCAAGGGCTATGCCCCGGCCGAGAGCGACCCCTGCACCTATCACGGCGTGGCGAAGTTCGATCCCGAGGCCGGCGTCCGCCCCGCCGCGGGCAGCGCCCCCACTTACACCCAGGTATTCGGCGACTGGCTCTGCGACATGGCCGCACAGGACCCGCGTCTGGCCGCCATCACCCCCGCCATGCGCGAGGGCTCGGGCCTGGTGCGCTTTTCCGAGGAATACCCGGAGCGCTATCACGACGTGGGCATCGCCGAGCAGCATGCACTGACGCTGGCCGCCGGCATGGCCTGCGAGGGCGTCAAGCCCGTGGTGGCGATCTATTCTACCTTCCTGCAGCGCGCCTACGACCAGTACATCCACGACATCGCCCTGCAGGGACTGCCGGTGCTGTTCGCCATCGACCGCGCCGGGCTGGTGGGGCCGGACGGGCCGACCCATGCCGGCAGCTTCGACCTCTCCTATCTGCGCTGCATTCCCAACATCGTCATCATGGCCCCGGCCGACGAGAACGAATGCCGCCAGATGCTCTACACGGGCTTCGTCCACGAGGGCCCCGCCGCCGTGCGCTACCCGCGCGGACGGGGCCCGGGCGTGGCCGTCGAGCCGTCGATGACCGCCCTGCCCGTCGGCCGCGGCGAGCGTCGCCGCGCGGGACGCGGCATCGCCATCCTCGCCTTCGGCGCGCTGCTCGACCAGGCCCTGGCCGCCGGCGAGACGCTGGATGCCAGCGTGGCCAACATGCGCTTCGTCAAGCCGCTGGACGTGGCGCTGGTGCGGGAACTCGCGCAGACGCACGACCTGCTGGTCACGGTGGAGGACAACGCCGTGATGGGCGGGGCCGGCTCGGCCGTCAACGAGACCCTTGCGGCCCTGGGCCTGAGCACCCCGGTGCTGAACCTGGGCCTGCCCGACCGCTTCCTCGACCACGGCAGCCGCGACGAACTGCTGGCCGAGGCCGGGCTCGACGCCGCCGGGCTCTGCCGCGCCATCACCGCCCACCCTGCCGCCGCTCGCGCAGACGCCCAGGGGATTGCCCGGCGCCCCGCAAACGGTTAATATCTTAGCGTTTTAGTCAGGATTAGCCATGACCGCGAAGTACACCCTCAAGATCCTCACGGATTTTGCCGCCGCCCATACCCTGCGGGACTACCCGGGGAACTGTGCGCGCATGCACGGTCACAACTGGAAGGTGGAGGCGGAGGTGGAGGCCACCGCCCTGGATGACGTCGGCATGGCCATCGACTTCAAGCAGATGAAGAAGCTGACCAACGAGGTCTGCGACCGCCTCGACCACAGCTACATGAACGACCTCGAACCGTTCGACCAGGTGAATCCCACGGCCGAGAACATCGCCGCCTATCTCTACCGGGAGCTGGGCGCGCGGCTGAACGGCCCAACACTGCGGGTAAGCGCGATCACCCTGTGGGAAACCGATCGCGCCTGCGTGCGCTATACCGAAGAGTAGAAGAGGACACGACCCATGAGCAGCACCGCCCCCAAGGGCCAGTCGATCCCCGACGTCCAGAGCAGCGCCGACACGCGGCAGATCCCGATCAACAAGGTCGGCATCAAGTCCATCCGGCATCCGGTGCGCGTGGCCGACCGCACGGGCGGCGAGCAGCACACCATCGCCAGCTTCAACATGTACGTGAACCTGCCGCACAACTTCAAGGGCACGCACATGTCGCGCTTCGTCGAGATCCTCAACCAGCACGAACGCGAGATCACGGTGAAGTCCTTCAAGGACATGCTGCACGAGATGGTGGAGCGCCTCGAGGCCGAATCCGGCCACATCGAGATGGCCTTCCCCTATTTCGTCAACAAGGCAGCCCCCATCTCCGGCGTGCAGAGCCTGATGGACTACGACGTGACCTTCATCGGCGAGATCCACGACGGGCAGCCCGTCACCTGGGTGAAGGTGCTCATCCCGGTGACCAGCCTCTGCCCCTGCTCGAAGAAGATCTCCGACTACGGCGCGCACAACCAGCGCTCGCACGTGACCGTCAACGCGCGGCTGAAGGAATTCGTCTGGATCGAGGAGCTCATCGACCTGGTCGAGGAAGAGGCCTCCTGCGAGCTCTACGGCCTGCTCAAGCGTCCGGACGAGAAGCACGTGACCGAACGCGCCTACGACAACCCCAAGTTCGTCGAGGACATGGTGCGCGACGTCGCCGTGCGACTGAACAACGACCCGCGCATCAGCGCCTACGTGGTGGAGTCCGAGAACTTCGAGTCCATCCACAACCACTCGGCCTACGCCCTGATCGAAAAGGACAAGGAGGCCGCCTGAGCGGCCTCCCCGGTGGCTGGCGTGACGCCAGCTTCCCCCCTCCCCTTTCCCCCTGCTGACACCGACCCCCGACGCAGCTGCTACACTCATCCCGCACACCCGATCATTCACGGACGGAGGGGTAAACGGATGCAACTCAGAACAGGGCTGGCACTCATCGGGGCCATCGTCGCGGCCGGCGGCGTGGCGGGACTCTACTTCGGTATCGGGATCAGCTGGATCTCACTGGCAGTAATAGTCTGCATATCCCTCCTTGCCTACCTGCTGGCCGCCATTGCCGCCACGGCGAATGCGGCGTCGGGTTTCGCAGAGTTCATGCGTGGCTGGCAGATTGGCATGAACACCGGGCTCAATGGCTTTCTCGGCTTCGTCATCGTCGACCTGCTGGCGGGCACCGCAGCCGGCATCATCGTCGGGACCGCGCTCGGTCTGCTGAATCTGCTCACCGTCATCGGCCCGGTCTCACAGAGCGAGGCCTTCCAGGGCATACTCGGCTGGCTTACCTGGCTCATGCCCATGAGCTGGCTCGTCATCGGCATCGGGCTGCTGTTCTACCTCATCTGCTTCCTTGGGCATGTCGTCACCGGCGGCAAGGTGGCCTATCTCAAGGTGCAGGCGTTGTCAGCGGACTGGAAGACCGGGACCTTCTTCATCAAGGGCGGCCTCATCAGCAATCTCAACCCCCTGGACACGGCCTTCAACATGGGCAACTTCTCGTTCGTCGATTATCTTTCCGGGGGCTGGCACAAGGAACACGAAGCGGGACACACGTTGAACCTGGCGGCATTCGGCAGCCTGTTTCATCTCATCGGCGCCCTCGATGAGAACCTCCTGAGACGCATGGGCAACGCCTATTCCGAACGTCTCGCGGAGAGCAACGACAGCGGTACCGGCGGCAACAACATCCCCATGTGGTACTAGTCGCGACCCGCCCGGCCGCACTGTCGCGCGATCGGCCGCGACGGTGCGGCCGTCAGCTCAACTCGCGCCAGCCGAAGCCCTTCACCTGGCAGGCCACCTCGATCCACTCCTCCTGGCAATCCAGCGCCTCGCACAGGGTGCGATGGGCAAGCGCCGTCGTGTTGTTGTTCTCCGAGACATGCATGCCGATGAGGTGGCGCAGCTGGGTAATGTCCATGCGTCGGAGCAGCTCGCCGGCCTGGGTGTTGGCCAGGTGTCCGAGCCCGCCACCGACACGCTGCTTGAGCGCGGGCGGATAGGGGCCTGCTGCCAGCATGGCCGTGTCGTAGTTGCATTCCAGCAGCAGCGCATCGCAGCCATCCAGCGAGCGCTGGATATGCGGCGTGATGTGGCCGGTGTCGGTGAGCACGCCCAGCCGCCACTGCCCGTCGCTGAAGACGAACTGGCAGGGCTCGCGGGCATCGTGTGGCACGGGAAAGGGATGCAGTTCGATGCCATCGATGGCGAAGACGTCGTGGGCGTGAAAGCATTCGACGTCGTGGAAGTCGCGATCGCGGGCGGCATTGAGGGTACCGACCGTGAGCCACACCGGCAGGCGGTACTTTCGAGAGAGGCGGGCCACTCCGCCGATGTGGTCGGCGTGTTCGTGGGTCACGACGATGGCGCTCAGCGCCGCGGGATCGAGGTCGAGCCGCGCGAGGCGACGCTCCAGCTCGCTGACGGAGAAGCCGCAGTCGAGCAGCAGCCGGGTGCCATCGGCCTCGATCAGCGTGGCGTTGCCCTTGCTGCCGCTTCCCAGCGAGGCGAAACGCAGCATCGGCCCCGCCTTACTTCAGTGCTTCCTGCAGGCGGGAGAGGATCTCGCCGCCAATCTCGTCGGACAGCGCCGCACCTTCCTCGTCGTAGGCCGTCACCTCGACGTAGGAGCCCTGGTCGAGCACCTGCAGCTGATACACCGTGTTCACGCTGAGCAGGTCCTTCTCGCCATCGCCGAAAAGCCCCTTGAGGAAACCGCGCTCATAACGCTCATCGCCCTTGTAGACGACGTAATAGGTACCGCCCGCACGGTTCTGGTCCTGCACCAGGAGGGCGATGCGATCCAGGGCGATACCGATGCGACGCCAGCTGCGCACGAAGCTGTCCTCGACGGTCAGCGTCGGGCGCCCGTCCCGTTCGGCCAGGCGCATGGTGATGGTCTGGTCGCGCGGGCTCTCCAGCGCCTTCTCAGCCGCCTCTTCTTCCATGCCGAGGAAGACCATGAGACGACGCAGCATCTCGGCCTCGAGTTCGGGGTCGCTGGGGCGCAGTTCCCACTTGATGATGTCCTCGTCCGCCACCACCTCGCGTGCGCCGCGGTGCGTGAGATAGACGGCGGTCACGCCCCCTTCCTCGCGCTCCAGGCGCAGCCGGTAACGATCGCGCAGGCCGGCATCGTAGAGCTTGCCGAGATACTTGCGCAGGCCGCTGCGGGTGAGACCCGCGCGGTTCTCTGCCCAGGCCGTCTCGATGATGCCCAGGCGGGGCTGCTCCTGCTCGATCTCCAGGCCCTGCTGGCCGAGGAAGTCACGCAGCTTCGGCCAGAGCTGCTCGGGGCTGGCCTTCGCCTCCAGCCAGCGCAGCTGGCCGGCACGTTTGACCACGATGTCGTCGTAGCGCGGCAGCACACCGGAGCGGGATTCGACCTGGTCGCCCCCCTGATCGACACGCGCCGCGCTCACGCGGCCGCCACCAGCGGGCATGGCATAGCTGTCATCGACGTCCAGGGCGGAGAGGTCCGGCGGCACTTCCAGCGGAGGCAGCGTGGTGCTGGTCTCGTAATCGAGGGTGCGGGCATCGCCCGTGCTGGAGCAGCCGGCGAGCTGTACGGCGCCCAATACCAGACCCGCGGTCAGGAGGGCCGGGGCCAGGCGGCCGGCGGTGGTGAATCGCATCATCATGTAACCCGTCAGAGCGCGATGCCGCCGGCACGCAGGGCGTCGCGCAACGGCTCACGGTATGGTTCGGAAAGCGGTGTCATCGGCAGGCGGATACCGGGGGAGATCAGGCCCATCTCGTGCAGGGCCCATTTCACCGGGATCGGATTCGCCTCCAGAAACAGTGCCTTGTGCAATGGCTCCAGCCGGGCGTTGATCGCCTCGGCCGTCGCCCGGTCGCCACGCCGTGCGGCCTCGCACATCTCGTGCATGGCCTTCGGCGCGACGTTGGCGGTCACCGAGATGTCGCCCTTGCCGCCCAGCAGCATGAACTCCATCGCAGTGGCATCATCACCGGTATACAGGTCGATTTTGTCCCCGCAGCGCTCGAGAAGTTCGCGCGCACGTTCGAGGTTGCCGGTGGCTTCCTTGATCCCGACGATATTGGAGATGGCGGCCAGGCGCACCACGGTATCAGGCAGCATGTCCACGGCGGTGCGCCCCGGCACGTTGTAGAGGATCTGCGGGATGGCCACGGCCTCGGCCACGGCCCGGAAGTGCTGGTACAGCCCTTCCTGGGTCGGCTTGACGTAGTAGGGGCAGACCAGCAGGGCGGCATCGGCGCCCGCCTCCATGGCACAGCGCGTGAGCTCGATGGCCTCCTGGGTCGCATTGGAGCCGGTGCCCGCGATCACGGGGATGCGGTTGGCCGCCATCTCCACGGTCAGGCGAATGACCCGGCAATGCTCCTCGAAATCCAGCGTGGAGGCCTCGCCCGTGGTGCCCACGGAGACGATCGCATCCGTGCCGTTCTCGACATGAAACTCGACCAGCCTGCGGAGCGCCTCCTCGTCGATCACGCCATCCGGCGTCATCGGCGTGACAAGGGCCACCATACTGCCGTGGAACATGGACATCTCCGTCAAAAACGCGAAACCGCCATGGTACTGATGCGGCCCTGGCAAGACAAGCTGAGCACCGCATGCCAGGGCGCCTGCGCCCGTATCGCGTGCAGCCATAACCTATTGAAAAAAAGGGCTCATCGGCATGCCAGCCCCGATGTCCGGCATGCAGCGGTCATGCCGGGATGGCATTTTTCCGAGCATCCCTGATATTCTGGCCCCATGTACCCCTGTCACCCCTGCGAACCCTGACCCCCATGAGCAGCCTGCTGGTCATCTCGGCCCTGGGCGACGACCGTCCCGGCATCGTACAGTCCCTCTCCAGGGCCATCCTGGAGAACGGCTGCAACATCGAAGACAGCCGCATGTCGGTGCTGGGCGGCAGCTTCGCCGTCATCATCCTGGTCTCCGGCCAGTGGAACACCCTGGCCAAGCTGGAAGGCAGCCTGCCCGCACTGGGCGAGAAACTGGGGTTGTCCATCACCACCCGGCGCACCGAGCCACGCAAGCTCGCCGGCCACATGCTCTCCTACAGCGTCGACGTGATCTCGCTGGACCATCCGGGGATCGTCAACGAGCTGGCCACCTTCTTCTCGCAGCGTGGCATCAACATCCAGGACATGGCCACGAGCAGCTACAGCGCGGCGCATACCGCCACGCCCATGTTCGCCGTGCGCATGACGGTCGAGATCCCCTCCAATCTGCACATCGCCGCCCTGCGCGACGAGTTCCTGGATCTGTGTGACCGTCTCAACCTCGACGGTGTCATCGAACCGCTGAAGGGATGAAGGGCCGCCAGGGAATGAACCCGCAACACGAGAAGGAGCCCACATGAGTGTCGAAATCGGCAAGACCGTACCCGACTTCGAACTGCCGGCCACCGGCGACAAGCACATCAAGCTGTCCGACTACCGCGGCGAAAAGAACGTGGTGATCTATTTCTACCCCAAGGACAGCACGCCCGGCTGCACCACCGAGGGCCAGGATTTCCGCGACAACCATCGCAAGTTCATCAGCCGCAAGACCGTCATCCTCGGCGTCTCGCGCGACGGCCTGAAGTCACACGAGAACTTCAAGGCCAAGCAGGACTTTCCCTTCGACCTGCTCTCCGATGCCGACGAGACCCTGTGCAGGCTGTTCGACGTCATCAAGATGAAGAACATGTACGGCAAGCAGGTTCGTGGCATCGAGCGCAGCACCTTTCTCATCGACAAGAAAGGCGTGCTGCGTGCCGAATGGCGCAAGGTCAAGGTCAAAGGCCACGTCGAAGACGTACTGAATGCCGTCAAGGAACTGTAAGCCGCCGGCGGGTGGATGGCGACCCACCGCCATCCACCTGCCAGGATACCAGCCACGCGACACCGCCCGTTGTCGCCCGACCCCGCGCCCCTCGCGGTCACGCAACACCCCACCATCCTTCCCGCTCCGTCACGACACATCGAGGAAACCCGCATGGTAAGAAAAGAGCCCGTCGGTAAACGCCTCTTCGTCCTCGACACCAACGTGCTGATGCACGACCCGACCGCTCTCTTCCGCTTCCAGGAACACGACATCTACCTGCCCATGGTCGTGCTGGAGGAACTAGACCGCGGCAAGAAGGGCATGTCCGAAGTCGCACGCAACGTCCGCCAGGTCAGCCGCTTCGTCGACGACCTGATGCTCCGGCTCGATCACAGCGAGATCGCCAAGGGCATCGAGCTGGGCAGCACCCTGTCGCTGCCGGACTCCGACTTCGCCCCCAGCGGACGCCTGCTGTTCCAGACCGAGACGCTGGCCACCGAGCTGCCCGAGACCCTGCCGGGGCATACCGCCGACAACACCATACTCGGCACTGCGCTAGCCCTGCAGAAGGCGCATCCGGATATCGACGTCACCCTGGTGTCCAAGGACATCAATCTGCGCATCAAGGCCGCGGTGGTCGGCATCCGCGCCGAGGACTACTACAACGACCAGGTACTGGACGACGTCAACCTGCTCTACCTCGGTATCAGCGACCTGCCATCCGACTTCTGGGAGCATCACAGCAAGGACATGGAGTCCTGGCAGGAACAGGGACGCACCTTCTATCGTCTGCAGGGACCGATGACCGGCGACTGGCAACCCAACCAGTTTCTCTCGCTGGAGGGCGAACAGCCGTTTCGCGCCATCGTGCGCCGTGTCGAAAAGGACTCCGCCATCATCGAGACCATCACCGACTACAGCAATCCGCGTCACACGGTCTGGGGCATCAATGCACGCAACGCCGAACAGAACTTCGCCCTCAACCTGCTGATGGACCCGGAGATCGACTTCATCAGCCTGGTGGGTGCCGCCGGCACCGGCAAGACCCTGCTCACGCTGGCCGCGGCGCTGGCGCAGACCCTGGAACAGAACATCTACAAGGAAATCATCATGACCCGCGTCACCGTACCGGTGGGCGAGGACATCGGCTTCCTGCCGGGTACCGAGGAAGAGAAGATGACGCCCTGGATGGGCGCCCTGATGGACAACCTCGAGGTGCTCACCCACTCCGAGGAGGGCGGTGAATGGGGACGGGCGGCCACCGCCGACATCCTCAAGAACCGCATCAAGATCCGCTCGCTCAACTTCATGCGCGGGCGCACCTTCCTCAACCGCTTCGTCATCCTGGACGAGGCCCAGAACCTGACTGCCAAGCAGATGAAGACGCTCATCACCCGTGCCGGTCCCGGCACCAAGATGATCTGTCTCGGCAACATCGCCCAGATCGACACCCCCTACCTCACGGAGACCACCTCGGGCCTCACCTTCGTGGTCGACCGCTTCAAGCTATGGCCCCACAGCGGTCATGTCACGCTGCGCCGCGGCGAACGCTCGCGCCTGGCCGACTACGCCTCGAGCGTTTTGTAACGGGACACCCGCAGCCCACAGAAGGCGTGTAGTGCGAAACGGCACTACACGCCTTCTGCCCCGCTCTCTGCCTGCCGGGCCTGCCGCCTCGCAACAACCTCCGCTCATTCCCGGCACATCCGACATTCCCCTGCTCGCCCGCGCTTGACATTTGTTCGCTTGACCATAAAGATGCACATCACGTACATGTTATGGCGAAGGAGCTGATTCATGGAACAAACGCTGGCCTGGTATCTGTCCCTGCTGTTCATCGGCCTGGTGGCGGCAGTCTTCCTCTGGGTGCGCCTCCATTCGCGCGAAGCGGCCGAGTTCGCGCCCATCCGCGACCGGGCCTATCGCCTGCGCCCGCACCTGTTCTGGGCGCTGGTCGTGGTCGGCATCCCGGTCATGGTGGTGACGCTCATGATGACCCCCTACGAGAGCGCACGGGGCCTGCCGGATGACGCCCTGCACGTCGACGTGCAGGGCCAGCAGTTCGCCTGGACCCTGAGCGAGACCGGCGCCCGCGCCGGACAGACCGTGGTCTTCAACGTGACCAGTGCCGACGTGAACCACGGCTTCGGCATCTACGACGCCGACATGCGCCTGGTGGCACAGACTCAGGCCATGCCCGGCTACAGCAACCGCCTGGTCCACGTCTTCGAGAAACCCGGCAGCTATCGCATCCTCTGCCTCGAATACTGCGGCATGGCCCATCACGTGATGGAAGCCCGCTTCGAGATCACCGAAGCGCGCTGAGCGCTCCGACCGGAATAAAGGGAGAAGAAAAATGACAGACTCGACGATGACTCAGACACGACCACACACCGGCGTGCTGGCCTATCTCGTGGTGGCCGGCGTCGTCATCCTGCTGATGATGCTGCTCGGCCTGCTGATGCGCCTGGACCAGGCCACCGCCCTGGATCTCGGCCTGGCCGGGTTCTACCGGGTGATGACAGCCCATGGCGCCGGCATGGTCGGCATCATGGGCCTGGGCGGCGCCGCCGTGATGTGGCACTTCCTCTCGCGCCACGTGCAGCTGTCGGGCGCCATCCTCTACATCAACCTGCTGCTGTTCCTGGTGGGCGCGGTGATGGTACTGGGCAGCGTGTTCATCGGCGGCTATGCCGGCGCCTGGACCTTCCTCTACCCGCTGCCGGCGCAGGCTGCAGGCGCATGGTCGGCACATGCCGCTGCCATCTTCACCGGCGGCCTGCTCGCCATCGGCACCGGTTTCCTGCTCCTGCACCTGGATACGGCCCGTGCCATCATCCAGCGCTACGGCAGCCTCCCGCGCGCGCTGGGCTGGCCGCAGCTCTTTGGTGGCGACAGCAGCGAACCGCCGCCGGCCGCGGTGGTGGCCAGCACCATGGTCCTCATCGTCAACATCCTGGGCATTACCGCC
>JAJLKJ010000062.1:0-8188 GCA_033839185.1 Gammaproteobacteria bacterium | reverse complement strand
ACCCTGCTGGTGCTGAGCTGGCAGTCGTACCAGCGGCATCGTTCGCCAGGCTGATGGGTTTTCCGCCGGGCGCCGATTCGCGGTAACCTGATACGCAACGGGCCCGTAGCCGACGGGCCGATGACGCCGGGCCTCATTACCGATGCATCTCGACAGTTTCGTTACCTCCGCCCTGATCCTGCTGCTGGTCACGGCCTTTGCCGTGGCCCTGTTCAAGCATTTCGGGCTGGGCTCCATCCTCGGCCTGCTGGTGGCGGGCATCATCGTCGGACCACATTCGCCGGGGCCCTCGCTCACCGACCACGTGGAGGAGGTGCGTCACTTCACCGAGCTCGGCGTGGTGATGCTGCTCTTCGTCATCGGGTTGGAGATGAAGCCAAGCCGGCTATGGGCGATGCGGCGCGAGGTGCTGGGGCTCGGCTCGCTGCAGATCCTGATCACGGGGGCGGCCATCGGCGCCTATTTCCTGCTCTACCAGGAACGCTGGCAGGCGGCCCTGCTCATCGGCCTCACCTTCGCCCTGTCGTCCACCGCCTTCGTGCTGCAGATGCTGCACGAGCGCGGCGAGATCGCCAGCCCGCAGGGCAAGACCGCCTTCTCCGTGCTGCTGATGCAGGACATCGCGATCGTGCCGCTGCTGGCCATCGTGCCCATCATGTCGGCCAGCGGGCGGCTGTCCTCCGAGGTGCCGCTGTGGCAGCAGATCCTGGTCGTGCTCGGCATGCTGGCGCTGATCGGGGTGATGGGGCGTTATGTGCTGCCCTGGGTGCTGGACCGCCTGGCGCGCAAGGGCAACAAGGAAGGCTTTCTGCTGTTCGTGATCATGACGGTGTTCCTCGCCGCCTGGGCCATGGACATGGCCGGCCTGTCCATGGCCCTGGGTGCCTTCCTCATGGGCATGCTGCTCTCGGGTTCGCGCTACCGCCTGCAGGTGGAGGCGGCCATCGAGCCCTACAAGGGCCTCTTGATGAGCATGTTCTTCGTCGCCGTGGGCATGTCCATCGACTTCAAGGCGCTGGCCGCCGATCCCATGCTGTTCGCCCAGCACACGATGGTGATCGTGGCCATCAAGTTCACGGTGCTGTTCCTGCTGGCCCTGGCCTTCGGTTATGCGCAAGGGCTGTCGGCGCGGGTGGCGATCCTGCTGGCACAGGGCGGGGAGTTCGGTTTCGTGCTGTTCGGCGCGGCCAAGGCGCTGAACGTGATCGATGATGGCACCTTCGTCATCGCCGTGGGCGTGATCTCGGTGACCATGCTGGCCACGCCGCTGATGGTGCGCCTCGGCGACGCCCTGGGCCGGCAGGTGGCGCGCCGCCGGGTGAAGGATTCCGAACCCTTCGAGCCGGTGGATGCGGCGGGCGAGCAGCGCGTGGTCGCGCTCGGGGGGTATGGCCAGGTGGGACACGCGGTGGCCGTGCTGCTGCATTCCAGCGGGGTGCCCTTCGTCGCCTTCGATACCGATCCCGCGCGCGTGACGCAGGGACAGCGCGATGGTTTTCCCGTGTATTTCGGCGATATCAGCGACCCGGACCTGCTGGAGGCGGCACACGTCGGCCGCGCCGCGCTGGTGGTACTGACCATCGACAAGGTGGGGGCCAGCCTGAACGCCATCTCGCACATCCGCATGCGGTTTCCGAACCTGCCCATCGTGGCGCGCGGGCGCACGCTGGAGGATGTGACCCGGCTCACCGAGGCGGGCGCCACACACGTCTTCCCGGAGGCGATGGAGAGCAGCCTGCGGCTCGGGCGCCTGGCGCTGGAGATGATCCAGGTGCCGGACGACGAGGTGGACGAACTGCTGCACGACGTGCGTTCGGGCGGCTATCGTCTGGTGTCCAAGGAAAGCGATGCGGCCTGAGGATGGCCGCTCAGGGAGGTGTATCGATGCGAAGATGGCGTTTTCCGATCGCGGTGCTGGCGCTGGGCGGCCCGGCCTTCTGGTTCAGCGACCTGTCGAGCAAGGCCTGGCTGCTGTCCATCCTTCTGCCGCTGCTGGTGGCGCTCGCCCTGGTCTCGCTCATGGTCTGGCTCGTGCTGTTCCTACACGAGGAGGGCTTCGACGACGCCTGGTTCGTGGAGGGTGAAACCGAGCAGAGCCAGGAATCGGGCGAGGGTGGCCCGGTCGATGTGGACGATGGCGGCAGCCCCGGCTAGCCGGGGAGGATCTCCCGCCACTCGCCGTCGATCAGGCCCTCCACGGGCCGGAAGCGGTGCTTGTAGTTCATCTTGTCGCATTCCGGGATGAAGTAGCCCAGGTAGAGATGCGGCAGTTGGCGCCGCCGCGCCTCCTCGATCTGCCACAGGATGGCGTAGGTGCCGAGCCCGCGTGCGATGCCGGCCTCGGGGTCGTAGAAGGTGTAGGTTGCCGACAGCCCGTTGGGCAGCAGGTCGGTGACGGCCAGCCCCAGCAGTCGCTTGCCTTCGCGGAATTCCACGAACAGCGTGTCGCACCAGTCCGAGACCAGGAAGTTCTCGAAGGTCTCCGGCGTGGGGTCGTCCATGCCGCCACCGGGATGGCGGCCCTGCAGATAGCGCTCGTACAGGGCGAAATACTCGTCGTCGGCCCGTGCCGGCATGCGGAACACGCCGAGGTCGTCGTTGCGCCGGAGGTTGCGGCGCTGGCTGCGGTTCGGGGTGTGGCGCTCCACCGCTACCCGGGTCGGGATGCAGGAGCGGCAGCTCGGGCAATGCGGGGCATAGACGTGTTCGCCGCTGCGGCGAAAGCCGCGGGCGATCAGGTCGCCATAGAGCGACGTGCTCATCCGCGCGCGCGGGTCGGCCACGGCGCTTACCGCCAGCTGGTCCGGACGGTAATTGCAGTCATGCGGCAGGGTGGCGTAGAAGCTGAGTCGTTTCATGTCGGGCCATGCTCGAACCGTGTCAACGACTCTAGCACAGGCCCGGTGGGCCCGGAATGCAGGGCATCACAAACGGCGGAAGCGGGACGGTCCGGCGGCAGGAAATAAAGGACGGGGCTTTCGCCCCGTCAAACCCACAGACTGCCAATCACGGAGGTGGTGGCATTCCCGGACTGGAGGGGCCCGGGACATGGAAGGGAAGACTTGCCTAGCGGTGACCGCTCTTCAGGAAACGGACGATGTAGTAGCTGCCGATGCCGAAGAGCAGTACCAGGGCGACGATGCTGCCCCAGGCGGCCGGGTCGTTCAGGATGAGTTGCATGGTTTTTGTCCTCTGATGTGCTCGGGATATCGAAACCGTGGATGCAGGTTAGCGCGGCTTCGGCCGGCGGGTTTTGATCCAGATCAATAACCCTGTCACGAATAGGTTTTGTCCGCGGATGCCGTCGGCGACGCGCAATCCCTTGTGGCAGAAGGGTTTCCCCGGTCCGTCGGTGGTGGCTGTGGTAGAATCGCCGGTTTTTACGACAACCGTTATCGAGCGACCCCGTCATGCAGCTGGAACAAGACCGCGAATCCCGTATCAGTGCCCTCCACCAGGCCCTCGCCGAGCGCATCCTGATCCTGGACGGGGCCATGGGCACGATGATCCAGCGGCACAAGCTGACCGAGGAGCAGTACCGCGGCGAGCGCTTCGCCGACTGGCCCTCGGACCTCAAGGGCAACAACGACCTGCTGGTGCTCACCCAGCCCGAGATCATCCGCGGCATCCACCAGGCCTATCTCGATGTCGGCGCCGACATCATCGAGGCCAACACCTTCAACGCCACCTCCATCTCCATGGCCGACTACGGCATGCAGGAGCTGGTGCACGAGATCAACGTGACGGCCGCACGGCTGGCGCGCGAGGCGGCCGATGCGGCCACCGCGCAGAACCCGGACAAGCCGCGCTTCGTGGCCGGCATCCTCGGCCCGACCAGCCGCACGGCCTCGATCTCCCCCGACGTGAACGACCCGGGCAAGCGCAACATCACCTTCGACGCCCTGGTCGAGGCCTATCTCGAGGCCATCCACGGCCTGGTCGAGGGCGGGGTGGACATCCTGCTCATCGAGACCATCTTCGACACGCTCAATGCCAAGGCGGCCGTGTTCGCGCTGGAGGAGTACTTCGACCGGCACGGCCTGCGCCTGCCGGTGATGATCTCCGGCACCATCACCGACGCCTCGGGGCGCACCCTCTCGGGCCAGACCACCGAGGCCTTCTACAACTCGCTGCGCCATGCCAAGCCTCTGTCCATCGGGCTCAACTGCGCGCTGGGGCCGAAGGAGCTGCGTCAGTACGTCGAGGAGATGTCGCGCATCGCCGAGTGCCCCGTGAGCGCGCATCCCAACGCCGGCCTGCCCAACGAGTTCGGCGGCTACGACCTCTCGGCCGGGGACATGGCGAAGGAAGTGGGCGAGTGGGCGCAAAGCGGCTTTCTCAACATCGTCGGCGGCTGCTGCGGCACCACGCCCGAGCACATCCGGGCGATCCGCGAGCAGGTGGAGAAGCACCCGCCGCGGCGCATCCCGCAGCCGGCCCCGGCCTGCCGCCTGGCCGGTCTCGAGCCCTGCAACATCGAGGCGGACTCGCTGTTCGTCAACGTGGGCGAACGCACCAACGTCACCGGTTCGGCCGCCTTCAAGCGCCTGATCCTGGAGGAGCGCTACGACCAGGCCCTGGAGGTCGCGCGCCAGCAGGTGGAGAACGGCGCGCAGATCATCGACATCAACATGGATGAGGGCATGCTCGACGGCGAGAAGGCGATGATCACCTTCCTCAACCTGCTCGCCTCCGAGCCCGACATCTCCCGCGTGCCGATCATGATCGACTCCTCCAAGTGGGAGATCATCGAGGCGGGACTCAAGCGCATCCAGGGCAAGGGCATCGTCAATTCCATCTCGATGAAGGAAGGCGAGGCGAAGTTCATCGAGCAGGCGCGGCTGGTGCGCAAGTACGGCGCCGCCGTCGTCGTCATGGCCTTCGACGAGCAGGGTCAGGCGGACACGAAGCAGCGCAAGGTCGAGATCTGCCGGCGATCCTACGAGATCCTCACGCAGCAGGTGGGCCTCCCGGCCGAGGACATCATCTTCGACCCGAACATCTTCGCCATCGCCACCGGCATCGAGGAACACAACAACTACGGCGTGGACTTCATCGAGGCCACGCGTGAGATCAAGCAGAGCCTGCCGCATGCGCTGGTCTCCGGCGGCGTGTCCAACGTGTCCTTCTCCTTCCGCGGCAACAACGCCGTGCGCGAGGCCATCCACTCCGTGTTCCTGTACCACGCCATCAAGGCGGGCATGGACATGGGCATCGTCAATGCCGGCCAGCTCGCCGTCTACGACGACCTGCCCGAGGAGCTGCGCGAGGCGGTGGAGGACGTGGTGCTCAACCGCCGCGACGATGCCACCGAGCGACTACTGGACCTGGCCGAGAAGTACAAGGGGCAGGGTGGCGCCGCGGCGCGCGAAGAGGATCTGTCCTGGCGTGAATGGCCGGTGGCCCGACGTCTCGAGCACGCGCTGGTGAAGGGCATCGACAGCTATGTCACCGAGGACACCGAGGAGGCGCGGCTGGCCTTCGCCCGGCCGATCGAGGTGATCGAGGGGCCGCTGATGGACGGCATGAACGTGGTGGGCGACCTGTTCGGCGAGGGCAAGATGTTCCTGCCGCAGGTGGTGAAGTCCGCGCGCGTGATGAAAAAGGCCGTTGCGCACCTCATCCCCTACATCGAGGCCGAGAAGGAGGAGGGCGCCCGCGCCGTGGGCAAGGTGCTCATGGCCACGGTGAAGGGCGACGTGCACGACATCGGCAAGAACATCGTCGGCGTGGTGCTGCAGTGCAACAACTTCGAGGTCATCGACCTCGGCGTGATGGTCCCGGCACAGAAGATCCTCGATGCGGCGAGGGAGCACGACGTCGACCTGATCGGCCTCTCCGGTCTCATCACGCCCTCGCTCGACGAGATGGTGCACCTGGCGAAAGAGATGGAGCGTCAGGAATTCAGCCTGCCGCTGATGATCGGCGGGGCCACCACCTCGCGCGCGCACACCGCGGTGAAGATCGAGCCGGGCTACAGGCGCGGCCCCACCGTGTGGGTGAAGGATGCCTCGCGCGCGGTGGGCGTGGCGCAGAGCCTCACCAGCGAGGGCCTGAAGGAAAAGTACACGGCCCAGCTGCGCGAGGAGTATGAGCAGGTGCGCGAGAATCACGCCAAGCGCCGCCGCAGCGAGAAGTGGCTGACGCTCGAAGAGGCGCGCGCCAACAAGGTGAAGATCGAGTGGGACGGCTACACCCCGCCCAAACC
Source organism: Gammaproteobacteria bacterium (assembly GCA_033839185.1). GTDB lineage: Bacteria > Pseudomonadota > Gammaproteobacteria > SpSt-1174 > SpSt-1174 > SpSt-1174. The sequence continues at coordinate 1,980 of JAJLKJ010000062.1, read as the reverse complement.
CGCCTTTACCGGTATCCGGGTGTTCGACGACTTCCCGCTGGGCGAGCTGGTCGACTACATCGACTGGACGCCCTTCTTCCATGCGTGGGAGCTGCGGGGTTCCTACCCGAAGATCTTCGACGACGCCGAGCGCGGCGTGGAGGCGAAGAAACTCTTCGACGATGCACAGAAGATGCTGCAGACCCTCATCGACGAGCGCTGGCTCAAGGCCCGCGCCGTGATCGGCTTCTTCCCGGCCAACAGCATCGGTGACGACGACATCGCGCTGTATGCCGACGACGCGCGCGAGGAGGTGCAGATGGTGCTGCATCACCTGCGCCAGCAGACGGAGAAGCCGGCCGGCAAGCCCAACCGCTGCCTGGCCGACTTCGTCGCGCCGAAGGAGACGGGCCTGGCCGACTATATCGGCGCCTTCGCCGTCACCGCCGGTATCGGCATCGACGAGCACGTGCAGCGCTTCGAGGCCGAGCACGACGACTACCACGCGATCCTCCTCAAGGCCCTGGCCGACCGCCTGGCCGAGGCCTTCGCCGAGGTGCTGCATCTGCGCGTGCGCCGCGAGTACTGGGGCTATGCAGGGGACGAGACGCTGGACAACGAGGCCCTGATCCGCGAGGAGTACAAGGGCATCCGGCCCGCGCCCGGTTACCCCGCCTGCCCGGATCACACCGAGAAGGCCCTGATGTGGGAACTGATCGACCCGGTGGAGAACGCCGGCATCTCGATCACGGAGAGCTTTGCCATGGTGCCCACGGCGGCCGTCTCCGGCTGGTACTTCTCGCACCCGCAGTCGAGCTACTTCGCCGTCGGCCGCATCAACCGCGACCAGGTCGAGGACTATGCGAAGCGCAAGGGCATGAGCCTCGCCGAGGCCGAGCGCTGGCTGGCGCCGAACCTGGGCTACGACCCGGACTGACCACCCTGTGGCGGCGGGGCCATCCCGGTCCCGCCGCCTGCGTCAGCTGCCTTCCTCAGGCCTGCCGCTCGTTCGCCAGGTGACGTTCGAGGATGTCGACGAAGTCGCGGATGCGGTCGATGTAGCGCACCGGCTCGGTACCCCGGGCGTAGCCGTAGCGCAGCGTCGTGTAGTACTCCTTGCGCGAGAGCAGCGGCAGCACCTCTTTCATCTCCACCAGGCTGTTCGGGTCCTTGCCCAGGCGGCGCGCCAGCGAGCGGGCGTCGTACAGATGTCCCATGCCGACGTTGTAGGCCATGAGCGCAAACCAGATGCGGTCCCGCTCCGGGATCTCCTCGGGCAGGCGTTGCATCAGGTCGGCGAGATAGCGTGCGCCGCCCGCGATGCTCTGTTCGGGGTCGAGACGGTTTTCCACGCCGACCTCTTCGGCGGTGACGAGGGTGAGCATCATGATGCCGCGCACCCCGGTCGGGCTGCGTGCGGCCGGTTCCCAGTGTGACTCCTGGTAGGCCTGGGCGGCGAGTATGGTCCAGGGGATGTCATGCGCCGCGGCGGCCTCTTCGAACAGGCGGCGATAGGTTGGCAGGCGGTCTTCCAGCCGGCGCTTGAAGGCGCGCAGGTCGACGTAATCGAAGGTGTCGATGTGGCCGTAACTGCGATGGTAGGCGCGTGCCAGGGTGCCGTCGGCCTCGATCGTGCCAAACCATTCCTCCAGGTAGTCGCCCAGTGCCTCGGCCCCCTCCGGCAGCACCCAGGCCAGCGGCTGTTCCTCGGAGATGGCAAAGGGCACGATCAGCTCGGGCAGGTAGCGCCGGTTGATCATCACGATGTTGGAGTCGGCCACCGTGCAGTCCAGCTTGCCGTCGGCCACGCGCTGGAAGATTTCCTCGGTGGAGTAACGGTTGGTCACCTTCCAGGCCAGATCGGGGTAGTCCTGTTTCAGTTCCTCCAGCCGTTCCACGTAGCTGCTCTCGCCGATCACCATCAGCGAGGCCTGCGCCAGTTCATCGATGTTGTCCGGCACGAAGCCCTGGCGATGGCAGACCACCTGCTGCTGGATCTGC